>NZ_JALGQY010000018.1:0-62178 GCF_022809915.1 Acinetobacter lwoffii
TATAGCGATAAACACTCGGTATTCCGAGTGAATCAGAAATCGAGCCAAGATAGCCAGATCACGCAATTTGGGCGGATTCTGAATGAGTTAAATATTGATATTATCTTCGCCAACTCACCCCAGGCCAAAGGCCGCGTAGAACGTGCCAATAGAACACTCCAGGATCGCCTGATCAAGGAAATGCGCCTAGAAGGTATCTGTTCAATTGCCGAGGCAAATGCCTGGCTGCCCTGCTTTATTGAGCATTTCAATCAGAAGTTTGCCAAGTGTGCGCGAAACTCAAAGAATTTACATCGGCCATTAACCGAATCTCATCTTGAACTGGATGATATTTTTACCTGGCAGGAACCGCGTAAGGTCACCAAGAATCTGACCCTGACCTATGACAAATGTATTTATCTGCTTGAACCGATAGAGCTGAATCATAAGCTTGTTGGGCAATATATTTCATTTCTGGAGTACCCGGATGGGACTGTGGCCCTCATGCACGAGGGACGAAAGCTCAACTACAGCATTTTCAATAAATTAGCTGGGCTACAGCAGAATGAGATCGTTGAGAATAAACGGTTAGGTACAGTTCTGGCACATATTCAGCAACAGCATGAAGAGTTGGAAAAACAGAATAAACGTTCCCGTCTCAAGAAAAGTATGCCGAGTCGTAAAGCTCAGAAAGCTGTTATTGAACAAAGAAAGTTAAATCCTGTGCTTGACTCTTGTGGTTAAAAACAGGACATTTTAAATGGTTTATCGCATAGACATTTTAATTGGTGAATAACACAGTGTTGTAACTCCAAAATAGAAATGTCCGGTTTCTCCAAAGTAAAAATGTCCGCTTTTAGAATATGCACTTTTGCAATTTTCTTAGCGGACGGTTTGATATGTTGGTGTCTATGTGGGATAAAGAACTTAAACGATTGTCGGTTTTGCAGGAAATCTGCGATCAACGCATAACTCAATCCCAGGCTGCTCAGCTACTTCTACTTCATATTTCAGAATGTCAGGTCAGACGCTTACTGCAGAAATACAAAGTTCAAGGTCCAGCTGCATTAGCCCATACGGGTCGTGGCCAAACCAGCAATTCCAGGCTTTCTGAAGAACTCAGACTCAAGTGCCTCAATATTGTTTCTGATCAACTGCATGGTTTCGGACCAACCTTGGCGCATGAAAAGCTTATTCAACAGGAGTTATGGTTCATTCTGACCAAGGCAGTCAGTACTGTAGTCGTGCTTTTAGAGCGCTATTATTGACGAATAACTGTATTCAAAGTATGTCACGCAGTCTTGCGCAGTACACTGCTCATGTTGGGACAATGCAGTGACTGAAAGCTTCTTTCATACATTGAAAGGTCATGTAATCCATGGCAGTGTGTTTGCCACTCGAAAAGAAGCGAATGCTGTCTTGTTTGACTATATCGAGATTTATTACAATCGAATCAGAATACATTCTGCAAATGGCTGGTTAAGTCCTGAAGCCTTTGAACAAAAATATTGTAAGAATTTAGAGGGATCGAATGTCCACAATACTGTCTAGGATCAGATAAAGGATTCTGCATCTGAAAAAAGGCCTTTAGCTTAATTCTGAGCTTCGACTAATGACAAAATATAAGACTTCTACCTCTGAAAATTATAAAAAATCAATTTTTTTGATTTTTAAAGAATGAGGATATAGTATTTGTAAAATTACTTAGCTGCTTAAAACTTAATTCTAATTGGTTAATAGGTGAAAAATGAAATTAGCAGAAGCTCTCTTACTTCGAAGTGATCAACAAAAAAAAATTATTTCACTAAAACAACGTATCAATGCAAATGTATTGGTACAAGATGGTGATAAACCATCTGAAGATCCAAATGAACTACTAAAACAAGTATTTGCTTTAATTCAAGAATTTCAAAAATTAAGTTATGCAATTCATGAAACTAATGCTTTAACAAAATTAAATGATGGTCGTTCTTTACTTGCTTTATTGACTTTGCGTGATGAATTTGTAGAACAGCACAAAACCCTAACTGCAGCAATAAGTAATACATCTCGTGAATCTGATCGTTATAGTACGCGGGAAATAAAGTGGCATAAAGTTATTCCAGTTTCATCATTACAAAAACAAGCTGATGATATTAGTCTTAAATTACGTGATTTAAACGTGTTAATTCAGTCGAATAATTGGAAAATTGATTTGATTGAAGCCTAATAGTCCTTTAGATATAATCAAGTTGAACATACTGGGCGAGTACAAGATCCCTTACTTCCACAACATAGGATTGTAAATAAAGTGTAGTGGCTTGCAAAGCAAGTGGATAAGCTTAAAATTTTAAGTACAAATCAATCCATCACTTGGCATAACTCAAATCTTTGTGCAAACAAAGTTACCCGTTACTTATAACTACCATGTACTGACAGTATGTTCACCTCAATTACTAAAAATAAAGAAATGAGCAAGCATCAGCTCAACTACATTGAACCGTACCGGGTTCGTCGGAGACTTTTTTATTTAAGTTAGGCCACCTGACCTAACGGGTTAATCTTATCATAGTACATTGCTTCAAACTCAAAAGGCGATACATAACCCAGTGCACTGTGTACACGCTTTTTATTGAACCAATCTACCCAGTTGAGTGTCGCAAGTTGTACATCTGCTAAACCTTGCCAATCTGCTTTTAGATATTCAATCACCTCTGTTTTGTATAAGCCATTCACCGTTTCAGCCAGAGCATTATCGTATGAATCACCAGTCGTACCGACTGATGCTCGTAAATTTGCTGCTTCTAAACGATTGGTATAGCGAATGGAAAGATATTGCACACCTCTGTCGGAATGATGAATCACATTCTTTGGCATGCCTCGATCATGCAATGCTTGCTCCAATGCATCGAGCACCATATCTGTATTCATCCGTGTAGATACTTTCCATCCAACAATTGCTCGTGAGAACACATCAATAACAAATGCGGTATAGACCCAGCCTGAATTTGTTTGAATATAGGTAAAGTCAGCAACCCACAAGTGATTAGGCTGATCAGCTCTAAAATTCCGTTTCACCAAGTCAGGTGCTCGTTTTTGGTCATCTCGGCTACGGGTGGTTTGTTTGTTCTTACCTCGCCAAACACCTTGTATACCTAGCTTTTTCATTAATCGAGCAACAGTACAGCGTGCAATAATATAGCCTTCACGTTTTAATTTTTGCCAGACTTTACGTACACCATATCGACCTGAACTTTCCTTCCAAATTCGTTTAATCTCCTCAGCATGATGCAAGTCATGTAAATCTCGCTTTGCTCGATGTTCCCCTTGCGAAGCAATGCTTCTCATCGCAGAGATCTAGAGTCCGGTAATAGGTTGAAGGTGCGATCGGTAAAATTCTACAAATCGCATCAACGCCATATAAGTCTTTATTGTTATGGATGAAATCCACCATTATTTGTGTGGGCGGTCGAGCTCCGCCTGGGCGAAAAAAGCGGCTGCTTTACGTAGAATCTCATTGGCGCGTTGCAGTTCTTTATTTTCGCGTTCGAGTTGTTTGATACGTTCTTGGTCTGAAAGCTGCTGTACTTTAACTGGATTTTGTTTATCTAAATATTTTTGATACCAAATACGTAGTGTTTCAGGAGTACAGCCAATTTTAGGAGCAATTGCGGAAACTGCTGCCCAATTCGATGGATAATCTTTTTCAGATTCAATTAGTAATTGAACCGCTCTTTCTCTGATTTCAGGGGTATATTTTAATTTTGTCATCGGGATAGTCTCTCAGAATATTGACTCTCCGACAAACCCGGTACGGTTCACCTGGTTAAATTTAGTAAATAAATATAGTCATGAAATAAGTCTTTAAAATTAAATTACATTTAGCATAAAATCTTTTATGCGAATTCCAATATTAAATTAATCCCTTCACAAGGAAAAAGCATCCGACAATAACCAATAAAACGGCAAAGCATTTCTTTAGCATTGCTGGCGATAAGGCATGTGCAGCCTTCGCACCAAATTTTGCAGTGATGAAACTCATGATACTGATGCCAATGAAGGCATAAATATGAACATAACCAATAGTATTAGGCACATTGATTTCAGCATTCATGCCAAAAAGCATAAATCCTAATGCACCTGCAATCGCAATCGGTAACCCACACGCCGCAGATGTTCCAACAGCCTTCTGCATGACCACACCATAGCGATTCAGATATGGAACCGTCAGACTTCCACCACCAATACCAAAGATTGCTGATGCAACCCCAATCACACTACCTGCAGCAACTTGTTGACCTGATGAGGGTAACGTTTTCGTTGGGTCAATTGCTTTTTTGGCACCTGTAAACATCGTATATGCGACCCAAATCAGAAATAAGCCAACAATGATTTGTAGATGTAATCCTGATATCAAACCAGCAATACCTGCCCCAAAAAAACAACCAATCGCCATAGGTGGCGCTAGATTTTTAAAAGCAGGCCAAATCACAGCCCCATTTTTATGATGCGCCATCAATGAGCTAATCGAGGTCACAACAATGGTTGCCAAAGATGTGCCTAATGCGAGGTGCATAATAACATCGGGGTCATAGCCCATTTGGATAAAGACAATAAAAAGTAGTGGCACAATAATCGTACCACCACCGACACCAAATAGCCCTGCTGCAAAACCAGCAAAAGCACCGATGACTAAAAAGGTTATAAGTTCCACAATAGACTAACTTTAAAAAATGAAAGAATTAAGGTATTGAGTTAAGCGTGTTCTAACTGCCCTACTTGATGATAAGCACGGTTAAAATAGACCAAGCTTTCTTCTTGATCGCTTTGTTGAACTTGAAGCACACGACACATGAAAATACTGTGTGTACCCACTTGCTGAATATTCTCAATCTGACAGTCAAAACTGACCAAAGCATTTTGCAGAATCGGCGAGCCTGTCTCTAAACCGCCCCACTCGCCCAGTTGAAAACGCTGTTCAGAACTGAATTTACTTGAAGCAAAGGCATTTGAAAGCTGTTCATGCTGAGTACTTAGTACGTTTACAGCCAAGACTTTATTTTCAACAAAATGGGCATGTGAACGGGAGGATTGATTCATACAGACTAATAACATTGGCGGTGTATCCGTCACGCTACATACGGCAGATGCAGTAAATCCATGCATACCTGTTTCACCCGAAGTCGTAATAACATTCACTGCTGTGGTGAGTAAAGACATTGCATTTCTAAAGTCTGTTGCTTCAATCATCTCTTTCATCTCAAATGTACATATCACGTGCTCGTGCATAAAGCTGGACAAATGACCTTGCGATGATTTGTTCTGCTTCGCACGAGACTACGTTTGATTAAGCTTCTAGCTCTTTACGAACAATGGCAGCACCTGCGCTTAAAGCTTCAAGTTTGCCACGTGCCACTTGGCGAGATAGCGGTGTCATACCACAGTTAGTTGAAGGATACAGTTTATCTGCATCAACAAATTGCAATGCTTTGCGTAGCGTATTTGCTACTTCCTCTGCAGTTTCCACTTGAGTGGTTGCCACATCAATTGCACCCACCATCACTTTCTTACCACGGATCAATTCGATTAAATCCATTGGTACACGTGAGTTTTGGCATTCAAGTGAAATAATATCGAGCTTAGATTGTTGTAGTTTCGGGAATGACTCTTCGTATTGACGCCATTCATTACCTAAAGTTTGTTTCCAATCTGTATTGGCTTTAATGCCGTAACCATAGCAAATATGAACTGCAGTTTCACACTTTAGACCTTCAAGTGCACGTTCTAAGGTTGGTACACCCCAGTCATTCACTTCATCAAAGAATACGTTAAACGCAGGTTCATCAAATTGAATAATGTCTACGCCTGCTGCTTCAAGTTCTAAAGCTTCTTGGTTCAAAATTTTGGCAAATTCCCAAGCCAGTTTTTCACGGCTCTTGTAGTGTCCGTCAAAAAGTGTATCAATCATGGTCATTGGACCAGGCAACGCCCATTTAATTGGCTGACTGGTTTGGCTGCGTAAAAATTTCGCATCGTCTACAAACACTGCTTTTTTACGAGAAACTTCACCCACAACCGACGGTACGCTTGCTTCATAACGATTACGAATACGCATGGTTTCACGCTTTTCGAAATCCACACCTTCAAGATGTTCAATAAACGTAGTTACGAAGTGCTGACGGGTTTGCTCACCGTCACTTACGATATCAATACCAGCAGTGACTTGCTCATGTAATGATAATTTCAAAGCATCACGTTTAGCTTCTAATAACTCTTCGCCTTCAAGTTTCCATGCAGACCATAATTTTTCAGGTTCAGCTAACCAAGACGGTTTTGGCAAGCTACCCGCAGTTGAAGTTGGGAGTAAAAGTTTCGGTTGTGTAAGCGCCATGTCTAATCTTCTTTCTCTAAATTCGTCAGTCTGTGTGTCAATTCGATGTCTTAAGCAGCTGTTTCGATCTTAAAGTTTGCTGCCCATTCATTTAAAATATCTTGATATGGTTTGATGAAGTTTTCTTCTGTCCATTTACCTTGCTTAACCGCCAACTCACCACGTTCAACACGGTCATAAACGATACGTGTCAGTGAGTAATCGCCATAGCTCAAGCTTGGTTGATACTCCACACCTGCCGGAGAGTTGGTGTTGTAAATTTCAGGACGATAAATTTTTTGGAAGCTTTCCATGGTTGCAATCGCGCTGATCAATTCAAAATCAGTATAATCACGGACTAAGTCGCCAGCGAAATAGAATGCTAATGGTGCATTACCACCTTCTGGTTTGAAGTAACGTACACGTAAGCCCATTTTGGCGAAATATTCATCAGTACGTGAATATTCATCATTTTTGTATTCCACACCCAAAATAGGATGTACGTTGGCTGTACGGAAATACGTTTTAGAGGTTGAAACGCTTAAGCAAATGACAGGTTGTTTTTTAAATTCTGCTTTAAATACATCTGAATTGACTAAATGTTGATAAAGCTTGCCATGTAGATTACCAAAATCTTCAGGTTTTTCATCGACGCCACAACCGAGTTGAGGCAATACCACACTGAAGTCGTAATCACGCACATAAGATGAAAAGCTATTGCCAATCATGCCTTCAATACGCTCACCCGTATGATGGTCGATGATGGTGCTTTTGAGGGTTTCAATAAATGGAAAGGTTTGGCCATTGCCTTCGATATCAATTTCAGCAGAAATGATGTCGATCTCAAGTGAGTAGCGATCACCTTTAGGATTATCAACGGTCGCTAAGCTATTAAAACGGTTGTTAATCATCGCAAGGGTACGACGCAAGTTTTCTTCACGGCTTTCCCCACGTGCCAAATTGGCAAAGTTTGTGGTTAAACGTGTGCTTTCTGCTGGTGTATAATTCTCATCAAAACGGATACGTTTAATTGAACACTCAAATGCTGTACTCATGGAGATTGCCACCTAAAAATTTTATAAAAAGCTAAATTTCTGAATGGCTGTATTTAAACGTGAATAAGAAAGTGAGTAAAAAGATATAAATTCAGCTTAAGATGAGAAATACTCATCTTAATAAATTAAAGATTCTGAGGATTTTTAGTTATTCAGTAAGTTAAGCGGCTATCTAAAATCTTTATCTGAAATTGATAATGTTTTTTGCAACTCTACCAAAGATAATAAATCTCCAACTATCAAGTATGTGTAAATAACATAACGATCAGCTTCTTGCCTAGAAGTAATAATATCATGAGAACCTTTCTGAGCAGCTTTGAAAATAGCATCTAACCGCTCGCCCAAATATTTCATCTGTGAACCAACGATTTCCTCAAATCTTTTAGAGTCTGACTGCTCATCAACATATGCAATAATTCGATTTATATAATTATCCACACCTAATTTAATAATTTTAATTTTACCATTGTCTAAATTAATAGTCTTATCCTCTCTAGCAGGATAAATCACATCAGCAGTATCTTGAAATATTTGCCTACAACTATGAACAGCATTTGACCAATCCTCTGAATTTTCGGACGTTAAATTCTCATAAACAGATGCAAATTTTTGTGCTGATAATGGTACTAAACCTCCAATTTTTCCGTCTACAAACTTTCTTGTTCTAGAAAAAATATCTGACGTAATTTTTGAATATTTTAGCTCATAATATTTATTAGACACATATTCGTATACAAAAGCTTGTCGTTTAATTAGAAATTGAGAGTCCGTGCTAATACCATCTCTTAAACTCTTTCTTTCTAAAAAATTACTAGGGCGTGTCCTCATTTGAAGAATTGGTTTTAAATACTTAAAATCCTCCTTTAAGCTCTTTTCATTTCTATATTTTTTCAATGGCACGTACTCTTCTCACTGATGATATTTGGCAGCAAATTCAAGATACTATGCGATTACATGGTTGTTACTGTTCAAAAAACAGTAGAAATATCATGGAAGCCATCTTATGGAAACTGCGCACAGGCGCCACATGGCGCGATATTCCTCAAGAATTTTGCCCTTGGCAAACTGCTTACAATCGCTTTAATCGCTGGGCAAGTAAGGGATTATGGGATAAATTTTTTTTAGATTACGAGGCGTCTTGGATCAAGAATGGGTATTCATTGACGGAAGCTACATACGCGTGCATCAACATGCAAGTGGAGCTCGGTATGGTTTCGAAAGAGCAATTGGACAATCACGCGGTGGACAAACAACAAAAATACATCTTGCAACCGACGCGAATGGATTACCGATTGATTTTAAAATCACTGGGGGTGACGTCCACGACAGTCAAGTTGCAAAACAACTGATTGATATTGTAGGCGAGGCAACATATCTCATTGCTGACAAGGGATATGATGCTGAGCACATTCGAATATGTGCTAAGAACAAGAATATGATTCCTATTATTCCATTGAGATCAAACAGTAAGAGATCGAATAAAGAATTTGATAAATATCTATATAAATTAAGATATTTAGTTGAAAACGCTTTTGCGAGATCAAAACATTTCCGTGCTATTGCAAACTCGATTTGATAAACTAGCACGCAATTATAAATCTATGCGTATAGCCTACATATTTATTTGGTGCAAAGCCAAATGAGGACACGCCCTAATAATTTCTTCACTTAATTTTAAAGCTTCATACAATGACTCTTGATTAACTTGCAATGTTCTAATTCCAAAGCATTATTGTAGTTATTCTCTTATATACTTTAGTTCTTATTAGATTTCAATTAGTGAATTTCTTTCATCTTAACCTTAGAAAATATCAGTATATCAAATCTTTACTATCTAATTAAATCGTTAAAATATAGGGTTTAGATTTAAACCCATATAACTATGTCAAACAAACTTGAACGTCAGAAATTGACTCTCCCAGCAGGTCATGACAAGCTTCTGCTTCACTCCTGCTGTGCACCATGCTCGGGTGAAGTGATGGAAACCCTAATTGAATCAGGCATCGACTTTTCGATCTTTTTTTATAATCCCAATATTCACCCTGTCAAGGAATATGAAATCCGTAAGGAAGAAAATATTCGCTTTGCAGAAAAACATAATATTCCTTTTATTGACTGTGATTACGATACAGACAATTGGTTTGCACGTGCCAAAGGCATGGAAAATGAGCCAGAGAAAGGTATTCGCTGTACCATGTGTTTTGATATGCGCTTTGAACGGACTGCCCTTTATGCAGCTGAAAATGGCTTCAGCCTAATTAGTAGCTCATTGGGTATTTCTCGTTGGAAAGATATGAAGCAGATCAATGATTGTGGGCATCGTTCTGCTTCACATTATGAAGGTATCACCTATTGGGACTACAACTGGCGTAAAAATGGTGGTGCTGTTCGTATGCTTGAAATCAGCAAGAAGGAAGAATTCTACCAACAAGAATATTGTGGCTGTGTATACTCCTTACGTGATACCAACCGTTGGCGTATGAGCCAAGGTCGTGATCGCATCAAATTGGGCGTGAAATTTTATTCGAATGCCATGGATGATGAAAGCTAAGCTTCAGTCGCCAGATACCAATTTTTCCAGGAACTGGTTCCACGGACTTCAATGGGTACAGTTGGAATCAGTTTTTCTTTTAGAACGTCAGTCTGTCCCACGGCTTTGGCAAGTCGGGCTTTCACAGAATGAATACATTCTCGGTCGCCAAACTCACAGCGATCTAATGTCGTACCACCACAAGGACCATTCGCAAGTCCTTTAGGACAAGTTTCTGGACAAATATATAAAGTTTCAGCCAATCTACATTGACCACAACTTTCACAACCCACGACCGTATGTTTAGACATAAATTCGGTTTTTAACAAAACATTTGATGCTGCTTTATTCTCCCAAAAGGATGCTTTTAAAATAAATTTACCGATACCTTTGGAGATTTTAGACTCAAACAGTGCCTTATGCATGAAATGCAAATGTTGATATTTAATCAGTTGACTTGATGTCGGACGACGTGAGTAATGAGTTAATGCTGGTACAAACTCCTTCCCTGTCTTCACTTGCCAGAGTGAGTTCCAGCTTGCTTCGAGTTCCTCTAAATCATCATTAAGATACTGCTCAATATAATGTTCCAAAAGCTTTTGCTCTTCAGGCTTATGACATGCTGATAGATGCACACCCGAAAAACCTAAATGCTTACATATCAAGATTTGTATAGCACAACGTTTATAAGCATTCTCAGTTCGTCCATCCTGTTCTTCCTGAGCCAACGCTCGTAACATGTGTGATGTAATCACAATTCCTGCGACATTATGTTTCACCATAAAATTGGCACGTGCCAAACTAAGTGGCATAACACAAGCAAGTATATTTTGTGGGTATCGATGACGATTTAAAAAAGCCTTGACTTGTTTTAAAGCCTCCATATCGTAACCCAACTGGGTAACGATAAAGTCTGCTCCTGCTTTAATCTTTTTGTGAAGTTTTAAATATTGTGCATCACGTTCAGCTTCAGCATATTTAAAGGGATTAAAAGCTACACCAATGTGAAATCCACCATAACACTTTGCGGCCATGACCGCATTTACAGACTCTAAATATCGGGTGCGATTCGTTCCATCTTGACCATTTGTATGCCCTTTTAACTTATCACCTGTGAGAAGCAGTAAATTTTTCTGTCCCGAAGCTTGAGTTGATTTTAAGAAGGTCTCAAAATCAGTAATATCCCGACCTTTCCCTGAATAATGGATGATTTTTTCCACTGATGAAGGAAATGTCTTCGCACATTCAAGTGGTGCCAAATCACTATCGGCATGCACTCGATCTGCCAAAGTGATCGCACATGGAAATTCTGCTAAAGACATTGGTACAGCAATGCCTTTAGCAGAACTTAAATATTCCAACAAAATACAAAACTGATTGTGCTTAAAATGGGAAGCAAGCTGTGACATAAAATAAAGTTCAAATAAAAATGATTGAAGCAGGTCGCTATTATATTCGACCTAACAGAATCAGCCCGATTAATCTTAATCAGGCTGATATAGAAAATTTTAGTTAACAATTATGCAATGAATCTATTCACTACATTCAATCAGGCAACTTTCTCATGAGATTCTCGCTCTAATGTGAAATGAAATGCCTATTCTTCAAGAATATTCTGATACGGTTTAATGAAGTTCTCTTCTGTCCATTTACCTTGCTTAAGATTCAATTGAACACGTTCAACACCGTCATAAACTTTACGAGTTAAGAGAAATCATCATTGTGAACAGACTATTTCTCTAAGTTGATTCATCACAACATGTAATTTATAGCCATAGAACCGGTCCATTGAGCTTTTACCACGAGATGCAATTTTAGATAATGATTTATGGCGGTGAATAGGTTTGTGCAACAAAGCTTATTCTAATTAAAACTTGGATTTCATAACCATTAATTTACAGTACAACTATCAATAAAATCGCCCCACCATTGCATCATTTCCATACGCTGATTAAAATATTCTGCATGATTATAACTTGCACGGGTTTTATTTTTATCAGTATGAGATAGCTGTGCTTCAATCCAATTTGATTGAAATAAACCGGATTCATTTAATATGGTACTAAATGTCGATCGTAACCCATGAGAAGTTAATTCATTTTTAGTATATCCCATTTTTCTGATAATCAAGTTCAGGGTATTAAAATGAATAGGTTTATTATTATTTCGCGGGCTAGAAAACACATATTTTTCGCCATGAGACCAAACGAGTGCTGATTTCACAACTTCAAGTGCTTGATCAGATAGTGGAACAAAAAAATCAGGGATATCATGACCTAAAATAACCTTTCTTCTATATTGTTTAATATGTAAGGCTGGTATTTTCCATATTTTTTTATCTAGATCGAAGTGATGTGGTTCACAAAGCAATAATTCTCCACCACGGACGCCTGTATATAGTTTAAATAACAGGGCTTTTTTAATAATAGGATCTGTATTAATCTGATTTAATTTAGCTAAGAAATTAGATAGTTCATCTGAATTCAAATGAGGATAGTTTTTCTTAATCTTATTGTTGACTAATATTTTATGAAGTCCATGTGCAATATTATATTCACAATACCCCATCGCTACCGCATAATCATAAATCTGATTTAAATAACTATAGGCTTTCTTTACAGGTTCTTTTACATTTCTAGATTCTATATTTTTAATAATCTTAACTAGATCATATCTTTTAATTTCAATAAATGGCATTAGTCCAATATTTGGATAAACATCCTGATCTAAACATTTTTTTGCGAGCTGAATTACACCGCATCGTGGTTCATCTTCAAAGGAATTTTTAATTTTAAATTCTAACCACTCTTCACAAATATCCTGAAAAGTTTTGATGTATTTTTTATGCAGTGGTTTATTTTCATAATTATTAAATTTATATTCATCCCGGACTGATCTGGCCTCTTTCAAGGAAATTACAGGATATTCACCCAACTTCATGCGAGGACGTTTATTTGTCCCTGCAAGTGAATAGCGGTAACTCCAAGATTTACGCCCGTTTGGTTCTACCTTCAAACTTAAGCCATCATCATCTGCCAGAAAATAGATTTTTTCCTTTGGTTTAGCTTGACGTACCTTAATTTCAGTAAGACTCATGAATTTTTAACCTAACCACAAATGGCACTGCTCAATTCAATTATAGCAAATTTAAGCTTTATATATGATGCGTACACTACGCATCATATATATTTGTAATATATTGTTTTATATATTTAATATTTTAAGTATTTGTATTTTAGTAACCATTATAAGTACCACCTCTTCTTTAAGTTCCCAACAACTCACTTTTTCTGTCATCAATGTTAAATAAGTCTTGTGCTTTAAATTCTTAGATGACCTCCTCTACCCTTTATTATCATTTTTATAAAAGTAACTATATGTACTCATTAAAATTTGTAGAGCTCAAAAACAAAAAAGACCGCTATATAGCAGTCTTTTAACTTAATTAAATAATAATTAATTCATTTTCATCATAAGTGCATAAGCATCACGTTTGTTTTGACGCAATGATTCTATCTCGGACTTCGTCAGCTGTTTTACGAGAGTTGAGGATATACTTTGCTTCCCACTCTGTGAGCCTTTCGAAATCGTACCCGTAAATCGATTTCCACCATGCTTCAAGATTACCATATACATCCCTCAATTGCTGAAGAGTTTCTTTACTTAGAGCTAATTGTGATGAGTATTGTTTACCCGTCAGTGCATATGCTCCAATAACTTTATTCGTCCCAGTTGTTTCAATATGACCTTTTAATGCTGCAAAAGTACCACCTTGGGTCTGGGTATCATCAACAATAATAACACATTTATCATTGTTTATTGTCCCATCAAATGCTGGTGGGTTGGCTAATCTATGCCACCCATCACCGCCAGTTCTTGATACTTTTATAGCTTGAACTATATTCGTATCAACTTCAAGCCCAAGTTTCTTTGCTATAACTGCTGAAGTAGCTAAAGGAATCATATTACGACCGACTGCTTCCTCAGCATGTACAGGTACTATAATAGTTTCCCGACCATCGATAATTCTTTCTAGTTCAGCAATCGCCTCATCCGAAACTAAATCTTTAGCTAAAATATACGCACTTTCAACATCCCCTGCTTTAGCAGCTTCATACATGTAATGAGAGGTTGCATCTCCAAGACCACGGTCAATAACCGTTTTAGGAAACATATTCCAATCTGTGCGATATAACTTCATATTTTTAAATAAGTTTTAATGATGGCTAGCATTAAATTTTACACTAAATTTACCGCTAGCATCTCTTGGATATTATTTTTCGTATCAGGCAGCACTCTCAAAAGCCGTTTGTTTGGACAGTCCCCATGATCATACACGAGGCAGCTTCAAATACTTATGGGCCCATCCTATCCAGTTGTATCTTCTTGCATCACATGAATATTGTATACTCATTTTGACTACTTGAAAATTATGGAACAACGTCAATAAAAACAATAACTCTAGAGTCTTTAGTCGACATTCCTAAAAAGGTAAATTCAACATTTCTTTCCATATCATTTCTTTGTGTCTCTGGATGAACAAAAGAAACATAGCTTATTTCAAAGAATCGGGCTAGGGTTTTTATGCCAATGATTTTGTTCTCTTCATTAGCAATTAAAACATCTAATTCCAGATCAAACTCTTCTAATTATTTAATTAAATCTTTAACTTTCATTTTACTATCAACCTCTATGAATTATTTAAAAAATTAGCACAATGAAACTTGTGAAAAAAATGGATTTGAACAAAATTTTTTAGCAAAAAAAGCATAGCAACCAGAAAAATCTTTCCAGCAATCAACAAAAATATCCCCGTGTGCTTCCAGTTTACAACATTTTGACTACCACACTGCCCACAGTAGTAATAATAGCCTTTGATACGGCCACCGCATTCAGGACAATTTTTATGATTAATGAATAAGTTACTCAACGTCTCTTCTCCAAAATTCTTATTATCAAGTTGTAAGTGAAGATAGCACACATTTATAAAAATGTCTTTTTTAAAACATCAAAAGATGTTATAAAAAAGACATTCGCTACTTTAGGATAACTTTTAAGATGAATTTAAATCTCCTTGATGAAGAATCAATCCAACCTTCTGAACCCACGCCATGTGATTTTTTCAAAGGTGAAAATGCTATCAAAAAAGCTAAACAGTTAGGATTACCTGATCTCGAGTTAGTCAGAAACGCAATTATGATCGGTGATGCTGACTATAGAACAAATACTCACTATAACCGTGCACGCTTTATTGCACGATGGGGAAAAATTGGAGAACAGATTGCTTTACTGCTTCGACAATCTGATCCTGCTTGGATATTCCACAATGACAGCCAGCCAAGAATTGAGAATACAGTAAAGAAAATACAAATTATCTTTATGAGCGGGAATATTGCATTGGGGTTAGCTGATCAAGTTGTATCAGCACACTGTGAAAAAGGATTAATGACATTAAATAATATTAAGGAGAATCAGTCTGCTTATGATGATGAGACAAAATTGAGAACATGGATTTTATACTTTCCTTCAGCATCACATCCAGCCTATAAAGACATTGATATCCCAAATATTCCTTTTGAATTTGCATACCCAACTAGCTTCGTACAGGACTTAAAAGCGAAAAAAATTTCAATTTTACCAAGTGACCATACTTGCAGAATTGCATTTGAAATAGATAATACAGTTCCTGTAAAAACTGATCCTAAGCCAGTATTGGAACCATCTAATGAAATTAAACCAGATGATTTTGATATTCAGCTTGTAGTTTAATCTGAGGTTAATGTGTTTAATAAAGATCGTTTACGTATTGCTAAAGAATTACGAGGACTTAGCAATACCGATTTCGCAGAAAAATTGAGTTGCTCTATCTCTAAGGTAAAGCAACTTTTAGACGTGGATAAAGAAATCAATGAAAATGATCAAGATGATATATGCCGTGTATTAAATTTACCCAAGTCATTCTTTGCAGGTAATGACACACAACCACATGAAACAGACCAAATCTTCTATAGATCGGTTGCTCGTATTAAAGCACAGCATAGAAAAGCTAATGAGGCATATACTCTTTTAGCAATAAATATTAACAAGTACTTAAATCAGAAAGTAAAGTTACCTACTTTTCACCGTCCTGATTTAGATATTACTGAGTTTTTGGGTGAATCTAAGTATGCCGATCACCTAGCGTCAGAGTTGAGAGGTTTATGGGCTTTAGGTAATCAACCTATTAATAACATTGTTTCGTTGTG
Source organism: Acinetobacter lwoffii (assembly GCF_022809915.1). Classification (GTDB taxonomy): domain Bacteria; phylum Pseudomonadota; class Gammaproteobacteria; order Pseudomonadales; family Moraxellaceae; genus Acinetobacter; species Acinetobacter lwoffii_M. The sequence goes on from NZ_JALGQY010000018.1 coordinate 16,159, forward strand.
TGAGCTAAAGGGAATCCGTGTCTTTAGATTACCGACTGAAATTCGAGAAATTGATGCACTATCTTTTTTTGATGATGAAAGTGGTAGCCCTTTCATATTTCTAAATACATTTAAGTCTGCCGAAAGAGCCCGCTTCGATTGTGCACACGAACTTGGTCATATCGTTATGCATACGCATAACAAAAAAATTCGTGTCGAGAAAGATAATCGTGTTCTCGAAACTGAAGCGGATCAATTTTCATCTGAATTTTTAATGCCAACAGATGCATTTCTTTCTACTGCTCCACGCTATTTTTCACTAGAAAATATGATTGAGTATAAAAAGATTTGGCGAACATCCCTGAAGGCTATTAACTATAAAGCTCACAAGCTGGGATTAGTTAGTGATTGGGTTAATCGTAGTAACTCTATAAAGATCAATTCGTTGGGCTACAACATTAATGAACCTGAAGAAACTCATCGAGATGAGAGTTTGATGTTGCCCAAAATTATCTCTGTTTTAGCCTCACAACCATCTTTTGATAAAAATAAAATGCTTGATGAAATTGGAATCTCTGAAGAAGATTTTAATCAATTAACATTTGATGCTTTAGCTAAAGTTGAGCCCCCGAAGAAAAAACATAAGTTATATATTGTCGAGTAATACAAACCTTCCTTAAAAATAATGCGCCTTACGGCGCACTATTTATGCAAAATCCTGATTAATTTTTTTATGACTTCACGCCCAACGTAGTTTTGCATCCCATAAGTCATACTTTAACTGAAAATGTAACTTGCCCCATCATGACTTTTTTCATATAGCCTACTTGAACTGACACCATAAATCCCATGTGTTCCATAAAGCATCGTATACAATTTCAGATAAATTCTTTAGTTATGTGATCAGGCTATGTGCTCAAATTACCTATTTCCAAATAAAAGAAATTTGACACTCTTAGGTGTCGATACAAGCCAGTTTGATCTTGAGCTTAAGGATCATGTATTCCCTTCCTATCATGCTCCAATCATTCTGAACGGCTCAGATCACTTAGAGCTTGATATTGCAAAGTTTGGATTACTACCGAGCTGGGCGAAAGAATTGAAGTTCAGCAGTCATACTTATAACGCCAGAACTGAGTCTGTAGCAGATAAGCCTAGCTTTCGACATGCTTGGAAGTACAGCAAGTTCTGCCTAGTCCCAGTACAAGAATTTTATGAGCCGAAATACATCAATGGCAAGCCACACTGGTACACCATCAAGCGTAAAGATGATCAGCCTTTTACTGTTGCAGGGATCTATGATGATGCAGTGATTAATGGCAATAAGGTACGTTCCTTTTCAATGTTGACCATCAATTCGGACCATCACCCTTTTATGAAACAATTCCATGCACCGAAGGATGAGAAGCGATCCATCATCGTTATTCCAGAACAGTACAGAAAAGACTGGCTAACAGCCGATCATGAACATGCGCATGAATATTTCTTTCAAATGCCCGATGAATTCGTCACATTTCCACGCGATGAGCAAAAACAAAACTTCTTATTCTGACGCATCCTTGTTTATCCACAACTTTTTAAAATTGAATTTTAAACGCTGTTAGTAATATCCTATTTAAACAAATTCTACTTCCAAACACGCCTCGTAGCGTAGGAGTATCTCATGTCTAAGAAGTTGCCTATCTACTTCTCTGACGACGCATGGTCATCTTTACAAGAGCTCATGGGTCCAGAGGGTAAACCAAGCCCTACCATCAACACCGTGCTTGAACAAATCGCTGTTCAAAATGAGCTTGTTGAAAAATTAGGGCTTACTGCTGTCCTACCCAAATCCAAAGTATCTATTCCCGTCTCTTTAGAGCGCATCCCTGCTGGCCCAGCCTTCAGCACCAAGGATGAGCAAGACAAAGCACTCGATCTGAATGAGTTTCTGATTCACAACCCTATTTCTACTTTCATTGCCTATGTAGACAGTGAATCCATGCTCGATGCTGGCCTAGAGATTAATGATCCAATCATTATTGATCGCAGTATTGAAGCCAAGCATTACGATATCGTGGTTGCCCTGATTGATGACAATGCCTCGACCATTAAGCGGCTGATGATCACCAATAAGATGTCCAAGTCTGAAATCAAAGAAATATTTGGAGATGAAGATTATCCGCTTCCAGAACTTTGGTTGAAGGCTGAAAATTCGAATTACAATCACATCATTCCTGATGATAGTCAGACCATATCAATCTGGGGTGTGGTGACTTTTAATTTAAAGCGTATTTATCACCGCTCATAAAAAGAAGAATAACCATGCAAAGTGAAAATGAAATATTCGCGTTAGTCGACGTGAATAATTGCTACGTCTCGTGTGAGCGTGTGTTTAATCCTGCCTTGAATGATCGCCCAACCATTGTGCTCAGCAACAATGACGGCTGTGCCGTGGCCAGAAGCCAGGAAGCGAAAGACTTAGGCATCAAGATGGGTGTTCCTGTATTCCAAATTAAAGAGCTGATCAAACAACATAACATTCAGGTGCTATCCAGTAATTTCTCCTTATATGGCGAAATGTCCAAGCGCTTTATGGAGCTGCTTGGGGACTATGTTGCACCAGGAGATCAAGAGGTCTATTCCATTGATGAATGCTTTCTGAAGCTCACAGCTTACGAGCATCTATTTGACCTGACTGTATATGCTCAAGACATGAGGGCTAAGGCTTGGCGTTGGTTAGGCCTACCCTGCTGTATTGGAATTGGTCGCTCTAAAACCGAAGCCAAGATTGCCAATCATCTCGCCAAGAAAAACAAGTTCTTCAATGGGGTCTGTAATCTGGCCCATATGGACCCATGCTCTACAGAAACGCTACTCGCGCAGGTTGATGTGTCTGAGGTTTGGGGCGTAGGCAGACAGAACTGTAAGAAGCTCAATACTATGGGTGTTCAATCTGTGCTGGATCTGATCAATGCCAATCCTAAAGAAATCAAAAAGCAGTTTAGTATCGTGATGGAAAAGACGGTGCTTGAGCTACAGGGCCTTTCTTGTATTGACCTTAGTGATGATACTGTAGCGAAGAAGCAAATCATCAGCAGCCGTTCATATGGCAACCCAGTGTATGAAATGGATGACATTAAAGCTTCGGTTCGGCTTTATGTGGCCAGAGCCGTGAAACGAATGCGGGAAGATGGCTCAATCTGCAAGATGATCGGCGTGTATATCCAAACCAGTCGCTTTGATAAGACAGAGCGCTACTCGCCTTACATCGTCGTTCAAATGCATGAGCATACGGATGATCTACTGCTCATCACCAAGGCCGCGATGAAAGGCATCGATCAGATATTTAAGAAAGGCTTTAAGTATAAAAAGGCGGGAATCGTGCTGCTCGAAATTACAGATCAATCCAAGTTTGTGCCCGATCTATTCACGGACTATTCACATAAGCAAGAGCGAGAAAGGCTTTCAGATGCCATCGAAGCCATCAGTGAACGGTTTGGGAAGAATCTCGTCACGCTAGGCATTGCCAACAATAAAGAAGCCACATGGCACATGAATCAAAACCTTAGATCACCTTCGTATTTAACCAAATGGTCTGACTTACCAAGAGTAGGATAAAAACATGCACTTATTTAAATTAACTGACGAACAACTCGCACAAATTCTTATCCCGAAACGATTTGTACCACCTACTCCACCTGAACATGAAGGCAAGAATATGGTCTATGTATTTGATAGTGAGGATAAGTTTGAACTGACTTATGATGAGCTGGTGGAAATCATTAGCAAAGCTAGAATGGCTGGTCCGAAGTTGATACCTGTCTTAGGCACCGTGAATTAAATTGTGCAGTGTTCGCACGCCACTTGAAACATAACTTGATTGGAAATGAATTTGGGCTGAGAAAAATTCAGTTCAAATTTAACCTGACGGGCACACTAAAAAATGGGTAATTGTCAGATCGAGTTTGGACTACAACACTTTAGCTCATCGATTTACCAAAGTGCTAATCTTTACACTATTGTCTAAAATCCAGTGACCAAATTGTGATGCTAAAGCTTTTAAATTCCCTTTATTATGAATCAAAGTTAGTATGATGCTTTTCATAAAGACAGTTTACTTATAACCAGAGAGATTTTTAAACAATTCCCCTTTTCAGTTTGCTTAGGCTATTTCAACCAGAGTTCATCTTCTAGCATGATTTTTAACATTAAATTAAATATAACCAGCGGAGTAACATTTTTTTTGTTAGAGCCGACAACTCTTTGAAAACTAAATTTAACGGTTCGCTCAGGAGCATCCAAATTAACTGGGTAGTTTTGTTTTTCTAAATACAGATGATCTCCTAACATTGGCTCTATACCAGTAATAAAATTAACAATTTGTTGCTCATCACCTTTCATTCGGCATTGAAAATGTAGAAAATTCTTACGCAGTTTTCCAAATAATAATAATATTTTAAGCGCCTTAACCATGTTCTTTTCTTTCAGTGCATCTTGCTGCCTATCATCTTTATAATGAAAATCAAGGAGAGGAATTATTTCATCTGGACGAGTCAGTTTTTTAGCCTTTTCGTAAAGTTCATCAAACCAACTCTCTTCTAAATTCTTACTATAAACATAATTCGTTTTTAAATTAAATTTTTGGCGATCCATCCATTTAGTGCTCATCCATTGACATCGTTGCATCCATTCTTGAGCTTGGGTATCTTCGCTTAAACGACCTTCTCTAAAACTTATCAAACGTTGAAAAGGTGTCAGAGTACTCTTCTCTATACTAAACTTCTTTTCTTGTCGGCCAGCCATCGTAACTGGCTGTGTTTGCTGATAAGAATTAAACCATTTCTGCTGCTGAGTATAACGATTTAGGTTTATGTAGTCTGTACTTGACTTCACTGGACTAAAACACTGTTCTAATACTTTTTTTGAAATGATACACGGCGAATTATAAATTCGATCGACTGCTAATAAATCCAAAACATGAAGGTAATTTGAAGCCGTTTGCTCAATACTGCTATGCCCCATCCAAGAGGCGAGCACCTGCCATTTATGTTGAATAATCTCTTCTTGAGCACGTGCTTTCATACCAAACAATAAATCCCTCATCTTTTTTGCTTTTACCCAAGGACAATCTGTGTAGGTCTTGATCATTTCTTTTGAACCGAGCAAAGTTATTGCTAGATAGTTAGCAGCACTGTGGCGTAATGTATGAAAACTAAAGCCATGATGCATACCTAATATTTGACTAAACAAATCTACTGTAATTTTGCTGATACATTGATCAGTTAATACACGATGATTCACACTAAAAAGTAGATCATCCTGCTGATTAACCAAATATTGCTCATAACGATGTTGTATGTAACGTTGTACTACTAAAAACTCATGTTCTGACAATGCAATTTTCAATGGTATTTGACGATTCGCACTTCGCGTTTTCAGACGGCGATATGAATTGTCTTGGATATGAAGCGTGATATTATTAAAAACTGTATTTTCTTTTTCTTTATAAAGTAGCTCTGGGCAAATAATATCTTGTATTTTAAGACAACGAACTTCATTTAATCGAAGTCCAGTTCTATAACTTAGTAAATACATCAGCTTTAAACAACTCAGATGATCGACCCACTCTGATGCCGTTGGCTCTTGACTTAAATTTTCTAGTTTTTCCAATAATTTGCCAAATAGCAAAGGACTCACTAGCCGTGCATTGCAAATTTGTAAATGCTTAAAACTTGAATTCTGTAACACCAATACCCCTGGAGCATCATAATTCTCTATACAGAATTGATGAAAATCTTTTAGGCGACCAAAACGGTATTCTGCGCTTTGGTGCATCTTACGAGAGGTTTTTCCTTTCACCGAATCTCGTTGAACTGCTTTTTCATCACGTTCACTGCTGTATTTCAATAGCTGCCGATATAAATCCTCATAGTCATCTATGGATTGTTGCTTTAAATCTAATTTATTGAGCCAAATCTCAAATATAAATTCTTTACCAAACGATCCTAAGTAGCTTTCAATAGTTGATAATTGAAGCCCTCGTTTTTTTAAATGCATTAACCAGTGAATTAAGCGTAGTTGAGCATCAATTAAAGACTTTTCCTCCGTATTAGCATCAACTATCTTCTCCTCTAACACCCTTCTAGTTTCTTGCCAAAAACGTAGCGTGCGTTCTTCTTTATTCCTCTTTTTATCTAAACGCTCAACTTTTTGACCTTTACGTTTCTTTTGACCAAACAACATCAACTCATACGGAATCGTTTGTAATTTGCTTTGAACAGTCGGAACTTCAGGAAGTAACTGCTCTTGTTCAAAATGAATAGGGCGATTATCTGGTTCTGTGACTTGATTGTAATCATTATTCCACAGCAATCTAAATTCGGATGGCCTTAAAGCAACAGTATTAATCTCTTGCTGAAGCACATTACTCAAAAATATATCTATGCTGAGGTTTGGATTAAATTCGAGTACCATTTGCACATCATTAAATGCACGAAATCCACGGCGTTTAATTTGATATTGCAGATCCCCAAGACTTTTTTTCCTGCCTATCTTACTCAAGCTTTCTAAAATACAATCTTCAACTGAATGTTGCAGACAAAATTCTTTCTGAGTAGCTTTCAACTTTTTTAAATATTGCAAAATGAACTGCGCATATGGGTTAAAAAAAACATGTTTCCATTGGTACAACTTTCCCTGTTCTACATCGTTGCCATATTGAGAGTTTTCAACACGATAATGTAGTAACAATGGATTAGTGATTTTTTTGTAGTCCGAATGGTATAACCGAAAACAATTCAGATCTGTACCAAGCTCAATGGCCTCCTGCAATTGCTTCTGAATAGCAATCAAATGCTGTTCATCTGCACAGCCTGAAATATATATAAAACTTAAGCATAAATTTCCCCATAAGTACTTTGGTTCATTCCAATATTCAAATGAATCTTGCCAATACTGCCTTAATTCCTTAAGTACATGGATATGTAGATGCCCCTGTTCTAACCGTGACTCTGTACTCTCAATTTTTCTAGGCAGTACGATCCGTTTAGTATGTGGATTTAGCTTAGAGATGGATCCGGAAATTTGAACAACTCCTATAAGTGATATTCTGCTCCTCAAATGATGTTATAAACATCAATATATGGAGTATTTTATGGCACGTAGACCAAGAAGAAATCATTCAAACGACTTTAAGGCTAAGGTAGCACTTGCTGCGATCAAAGCAGAAAAAACACTTGCTGAATTGAGTTCTGAGTTTGATGTTCATCAAAACCAAATTATTGACTGGAAAAATCAATTGATCTCAGCTTCCTCGCAAGCTTTCGATCAATCAAAAGCTCCATCAGAACCCCCCATTGATCTTAAAAAGTTACATGCAAAAATCGGTGAGCAGGCATTAGAAATTGATTTTTTAGAAGGTGTGTTGAAGAAACTGGGCCGCTTCAACCACAAAAGTTAATCGATCACTCACTTCAGATTTCAGTATCTAAACAAGCTAAGTTACTGAAAGTCTCTCGTGGTTGTTATTATTATCGCCCAAAACCTGTTAGCTCATCAGATCTGAAGCTGATGCGATGTATTGATGAATTACATATGCAATATCCTTTTGCAGGCAGTCGTATGATGCGTGATTTGTTGAATCGTCAAGGGCATCATATAGGACGACGTCATACACGTACTTTAATGAAGAAAATGGGTATTCAGGCGTTATATTGCAAACCAAATTTAAGCCAGGCTAATCAAGCTCACCGTAAATATCCATATCTGCTCAAAGGGTTGGCAATTCAGCGCAGTAATCAAGTGTGGTCTACTGATATAACGTATATCCCTATGGCAAAAGGCTTTGTTTATTTATGTGCTGTGATTGATTGGCATAGCCGCAAGGTACTTGCGCATAGGGTATCGATTAGTATGGAGGTGGATTTTTGTATTTCGGCTTTAAATGAAGCGATTGAAAAATATGGATCACCTGAAATATTGAATACAGACCAAGGCAGTCAGTTCACCAGTGATGCATTTATTGATGTATTGAAATCAAATGGCATTCAAATCAGTATGGATGGTAAAGGTCGATGGGTAGATAATGTGATGGTTGAACGATTATGGCGGAGCGTTAAATATGAAGAGGTGTATCTCAAAGCTTATAGCAGTGTCACAGATGCGAAAAAGCAATTGAGTGCATATTTTGAGTTTTATAATCTGAAACGACCTCATTCGAGTCTAGACAAAATGACACCAAATGAGTTTTACTATGATCAGCTACCCCAACAAAACAAGGTGGCTTAACTAGAGCGGAATATTACTTATAAATACGCTTTTAGTTGTTCAAACAAGTGGGACCACCTCTCTTAATTCTGTATGATTTTTTATCTACATTCTGGTTGAATTGCTTCCTTCTTTTATTAAATTCATCTTCAGTAAATTGCATCAGTTTTGATTGTTCGTCTCGGCTCAACTTTTGACTCAAACAATCAACACTATCTTTAATGTCATGCCATTTTTCAGCGATCTGCTGATCAAGTTTTTGCTGCATGTCTTTCGTCAATACTTCAGGTGGAGAAGGCTGTCTATCTAGCGACTTTTTCACCATTTTATGAATATCAACAAATAGATCATCTAGTTGTGGTTTTATTAGTTCTTTGATTTTTTGCATACAACTATTTTCGCTCTAAGTGTTTAATCGATAAAGATTTGACATTATCTTGCAATTGCTGGCGGGCTTGCTGTACATAGACATTCGGGATAAGTGAAGAATGCGGATGAAAAGCCTCTCGGTCACGTTGGTCATGACCATACAGGGCCTGAATTAAGTGAAAAGCTAATGCTGGTTTACCCTCTTGCTGCTCATGCATCAAAAAGTTCATGTCAAAATGACGTAACCAATTCGAATACATATTCTTTGGAAAGACTCCTTGCATATATGAATTCACCCATTTTCTCGATAAAGGGATTAACTTAATTTTCCTGCTCTGCCATTCTTTGACAGTTATCGGCAAGATATCTTTACTAAAAATGACCTTACCAAAAAGATCATTTACAGTTATCTTCTTCTTTGCAAAGACTTGTCTAAAAAATGAACCGTACGCTTCAATAATTTGTTCTAAAAAGGCAGTGTAATTTTGCAGTGTTTTTATGAAAAAATCAGATAAAGGGATAAAACGACCATCTTTTCTTGCTTTACTATTTCTTTTATCATTCACATATAAAAGCTTGAGCTCAACACAATAATCATCCAAATTCCCCAACAGGTTTTCTTTAGGCCGACTTGCCAAACTCAACAAGCTGATATGCCACATCCAACATGCGTATGCATTCAGTTGATTAATGATATGTTGATCTTTTTGAATATTTTCTTGGCAATGTTTATGTAAAAAAGCAAATTGCTCTTTCACAAAACTGGGTTCAAGTGCCAGTTGGCTCCCTATCCTTCCGATAGATAATGCAGATTGCACTTTGAATTGTTGTTGCAATATTTTTAGTTCAGCCGTGTCTTCAGTAAATTCCGAGGAATGTGGTGTAAGTGCTGTTTCTACAAAGGCTAGATATGTGCTACTGAGTTGAGCTTTCGGTAGCCCTCCATAATAGATACCAGGCATGTGATGCTGACTATCCCGCCCAGCAATTACATGAGCTAGATATTCATTATATGTTTCATAATATATATGAAAATATAATTGAGCCTGCAGTTTTTCAACAGTGATCGAACCTACAAACCGATTATCAAGCCAATTCTTAAGTTTTGTATTAATGTCTGTTGAAGAAATTATTGGATTCGATGCTTGTTCTATATAGTCAAACCAAGCAGAAGGTAAATGTAGTTGATGTGTCATCACTTCATTCCATCGCTCATCATTTAAGCTCTTAATCTTCTGCTCTGTAATATTAAGATTTAATTTGAGTAAATATTCGCGACGTCTACTTGAACCATTCTGGATCAAAATTCCATCTTGAATAAGCTCGTTAAAATCCATCAGTGCGACGGGTGATAATCCCGTCAAAAGTGACAATAAACATGCTGCAGCGATTGCAGCATCCCTCCAGTGCCCGGATAACTCGGTTCTCAACACATAAACAATTTGCTTCAGTATATCTGGCGCCAAATAATGTGGATTTGTAACAAAAGGAGCATGACGGCGCTGGCGATGCCGCATTAGATGCGTCGCATTATCGCTGAGTATATAATTTAAATTTTTAGACTTTTCATCTTCTGAATAAAACTCCATTTCAGGATCTAATAGATCAACTTCACCCTCTTCATCTTTGTGAAGAGCGGCATCATAAATACTGATCTTTGCGTTATGTCCAATATCTACTTGCTTACCCGTTTTAATTTCACGAAATTTTTTGAGTTCATTTTTCGTCGGCCATTGCAAAACTTTACTTTTTTTTGACTTACGCTGACGATGAACAACACGACGATCATCAAGTCTTTTAAAAATTATTAATAGAGCCGATAAATACTCTATGGCTTGTACTTGTTTGAAATCTTTAATATTAAAAAGTTGATTACGATCCTCCTTTTTCAAGTTACGTTCGTACATGACATAGCGATTTAGTAGCTCACTGCATTCTTGAAATAATTCAGCATGATTAGAATCCAGAACATATCGTGATACATAGCGAAAGAGATCACAAACATGTTTTTGCTTATTCTCAGCTTTATCAATTTTTGCAAATTCTTGATACTGCCGATATGTTAAAAAACTCGCTTGTAGAATCAAATAACGTTCAGACGACAGCTCTTGAGTATTACTAGTAGTCGGGCATGCAAAATAACTTAAAGAAGCTAGATAATAATATTTACCTAATTGTCTAGAACTAGATATATAGCCATATATCTGTTGTGCTTCCTTATTTAGAGCATGGGCTTTTTCACGTAAATCATCTGATAGATCGACAAATTGTGTATTCACAACATGATTGCGTAATAAACAATAATCTTTTTGGAATTTTTCTGCTAAATCTAAGAATTGCTCTTCTGTTTCAATCTTTGGCATATTCGCTTTCGCTTAATTTTTTATCAAATTGCATTGGTTAAATTCATTACGATCTGAACAATTTGGTAAAAGTTGATCTTTTATTGAACTCTTTGTCAGCTTAAAAAATCTAGCAAAAAATTTAGCATCCAGCTCTTTCTGAGCTTTTCTCTCAAAGCACAAGTGTTGCTGTGATTTTTCGATAAAATCATCAAGATTATGTATCAACTGTAAGATTGCAACATAATTAGAATGTACACGTAAGCATGGCTCCGTTTGCATTAATAGCAATATTTTTTGCCAAATTTTCACATAGATTATTTTGAACTTTGCTTGTACTACTACTTTCTGGCTCTGTTTAATCTTTTTGATTTTCAGTAGTTCTGAGTTAATTTTTACTATCTTAAATTGAACATTTTGTCGCTCAAAGCAAAAGGGCATGATAAATTGCCCCATAAATATCTCTATATTTTTTACTAAATAGTCAAATTTTAACATTTTTATCGATATAAAAAATGAGCATATCTTTGTATATTAAAATTCATTTAATTTATCAACTAAATTTTCTCAAAATTACAATTATCAACAAATACATATGGTTTACTTATCATGGGTGGTCTAAATTTTAAAAATTCTTCCACTTTTTTTTAGTTTTCTGTTATTACATGAAACAATACCGTTGTATTACATTTTGAAATGCTGTGTATGCAGCATTGATCAAAAAGATTCTCTGCTATACTTACTTCACGTGTAGCATCAATGGAGTTTCGAAATGCTCAGAACCACTGAACAGAAAAAAAAATATATTCAAGCGACACGTGCGCAAAACTATCAAGCCAGCCTAAAGCTTGAAGGCATTACAACGACAGCTCAAACAACTCAACAAAGTAAAGCTGAAATCTTGCAAAAATATAAGAAGTATTCGCAACCCGAAACTTAGTCAGGTGCATGTATGGATAAATATGGGGAAATGGGTGACAGCCTGTATTGTTACCCTGGCACAAATATCCTAAAGAACAAACTCAATATTCATGATGAACAAATTTTAGAACAAGCTGAACTAGAACTGTCTGGATTGGCAAGTAACTTAATTGAATATGCTGAACCACCTTACGACTTACAATACTTAAAATCAATTCATGCGCAGCTCTTTGGCGACTTATACGACTGGGCAGGAAAGTTAAGACAAATCGATATTTCCAAAGGTGACACCCGTTTTTGTAATTTTTCCCGTATTGAAATTGAAACCAATAAACTACTCAAAACGCTTCAAGAAAAAAAATACTTTCAAGGCTTAGCACCACAACAACTGATTCCTCAACTTGCCGACTTGTATTGTGAGCTTAATGTCATACACCCATTCCGTGAAGGTAATGGACGTACACAACGGATTTTCTTTGAGCATCTGATTGCTCATTGTGGTTATGGTATTGATTGGTCTCGCATTGACTCTCAACAACAATGGATTCAAGCCAATATTGAAGGTTTTTATGGTAATTTAAATCCATTAATTAAGATTTTTGAAATATGCTTTATTCAAAATACCTAAAATTTAAGTAGTCGAAGCCCACAATCCTTAATGAGCCATCATCTTTGCTTCAATCCACTGATTAATTTCCCAAATAAACCAACAATCACAATTCTTAGAAATCTTAATACTCTTCGGGTAATTTAGGATCGTAATATTCAGATTACTTATCCAGAATTGAATAGATCGTTAACTTAGATAGACTTTTAAGCAATGTAACTTGCCGCATGTTTATCAACATATGTCTCAAAAAAGTCTGCCCATACATAGATTTATGGCGTTTAGTGCTTAAATTTCAGATTAATCTTCGTCTGATGACCTGAACGGATGTTACAGATTACATGCAGGTGAATTACTCTGTGGCTGTATCATGGCTTTTGTGCAATCCAATCCATTTGATCCGAATGTTCTCTTTTGCAATAAAGCAGCCTCTTCTGCTTTTCCTGAACCAACGAACTATGTCATTGATTTGATTCAACCGACAACAGTGATGCTGAATCAAATCTCCAAAGAAGGGATTAAATGCAAGAAATGTGGTAAGAAAAAGATAGGGGATGGAAGTTATTATCCGTCTAATTGGAACCAGCCCATGAGTCGAGATCAGTTGAGTAAGAATCATTTTAAATGAATAAGAGAAGGATGGCTTACCTCACTTCTCCGAATAACAATGCTATGCTTTTCAACCAAGGTTATAAATTGGCAACTACATTTCATTCTTCTTCATGCTGGTCCTATAGCCTGTAGACAATTACTACATCATTTGCATTCAATGCTCAATACAGCCTGTCAGCAGAACCGCAGCGATACTTTTTTTCGTGCATACATGTAGTGTTTAAATCCATTCATTTTTCAATGATCCTCTGCCGTTTATCACATTTATGGTCGATCTTTAACCTTGTGAAAAATGCACATACCGATCCCTTCAAACTGTCAAATTTATGTATGCATGACATTTAAAGAAAATTATCTGATCAATTTTTTTAGGTAAAATTCATCAAGAAAAAGTTATTATTATTCATAACATCACCAATAACCACATAAAAACAATAATTTAATAAATTATTCTTCCAATTTTTTTATATTTAGTGTTATTACCTCTAAATCCATGTTTACCACCTTCTATTACATAAGTAATTTAGAAGTATCCACGATATAAATTGCTTGCCCTCACACCTCTCCCCTCTCACGCCCAAAAAATTTATACTGAAAGGCAGATTAAGCCCGTTCGAGTTACATATAGCCGCATGCTATATTGAAAGCATTAAGAAAATATCCTCAATATTTATAGGATTTTTAAAGTATGAACTAATTTTCGAAGAACCCTTTCTAAGTAATGTGACCTATTAGGAAAAATGAAAATACTGAAATCTCCGTATCAACAATCAGTCAAAGTACATCCTGATGATTTTCTGTAACCGATACCCAAGGACTATACCTACCCTTCTGATGTGCTGTGCAACAAAGCCCTCCTTAGCCACACTATAGCTATAGATTAATTCCATTATTTTGTGATTTAATTAAATTATTCATTCTTAAGACCCAATTTAATGGATTTATATTTCACTAAACCAGAAGAAGTTGTGACTCTTTTAGGTGAGCGTTTACGTAAGCAACGACTCTTTCTGGAGATGTCTCAAGCTGAGGTAGCAGCACGCGCTGGTGTCGGCGTGAATACAGTTTCGAATCTTGAAGCGGGACGAAATGTATCTGTTGAAAATTTAGTCCGTATTGCAATGGTCTTGGGTCGATTAAACGAACTTCAGGAACTATTTAAACCTCAGCTTAACAGTGTGAATGACATTCTTCGCTATGAGAGTCAAAGTAAGCGCCACCGTATTAAGAGGAAGGGATAATGCTCAATAGACTTAATGTTTATTACAACGGTTGGGGCGAATCATGGTTATGGGGAACGCTGATTAGTTCAACAGCCACGACAGGTAGACCCACCATTGCTTTTGAATATAGTCCAGAAGCAATACAGCAAGGTGTTGAGCTCTCTTCTTACTTGCTGCCTTTAAAAGGTCTACCATTCAGACAAGGTTTTCCTACTCATCAAATGGGACTCCCAGGTCCAGTCTATGACGCTTTACCAGATGGTTGGGGCATGATGTTGATGGATCGATATTTCAAAAAAATTGGCTTAAATTCAGCACGAATTGGACCTTTGGAGCGTCTGACCTATATTAGTAGTCACGCAATGGGTGCCCTCTCCTTTGAACCTTGTGTTGCTGACATGCAAACCTCAGAAAATATCCCTTTACAACAACTGGCCCAGGAAGTTCAAGAAGTACTCAAAGGTGAAGGTGGTGAATTTTTACAGCATTTATTGGTCATGGGTGGCTCCCCTCAAGGTGCCAGACCAAAAGCGTTGGTTTACCGAGATCCTGTCAATTTAGAGTTTTCGACTCAAGATTCTGATCAACATGAAGCCTGGCTGATTAAGTTTCCTGCTCAGCAAGAGCATCCTGAAGTCTGCGCCATTGAAGCCGTCTATGCAGAATGTTTGCGACTTTGTGCAATTGAGACTCCAGATACCCATTTCTTTAATTTGCCCAATGGTTTAACGGCTTTTGCTTCTAAACGATTCGATCGTCAAAATGGTATGCGGATTCCAATGCAGAGTTTGGCTGCATATACAGGAGCAGACTATAAAGTTCCAGGTAGCCTAGACTATCGCAATTTTCTCCGGGCAACCTTGATGTGTACGCAAGATGTACGAGAAAGATTGCATGCTTTTAAACGTGCTGTGTTTAATGTGCTTTTCAATAATCGGGATGACCATACTAAGAACTTTTCATTTCTCATGGAGAAAAATGGTCAATGGAAATTGGCTCCAGCCTATGATGTGACCTTCTGCGAGGGTCCAGGTGGTTATCATCAAATGGACATTATGGGAGAAGCGCTCAATATTTCCCGAAATGACATACATAAACTCGGTACTTCAGAAGCTAATCTGACTACTCTAGAAGTCGATGAGATCATCTTGACCATGCGTGAAATTGCACTTCAATTTAGTCAAATTGCGCAGCGCCTGTATCCCCATCAAATTCGAGAATCTACCCTACAGATGATTCAATCACGGATTCAACAGAATATTGATTTTTTAACTGAAACCTAAGCGTAAATATAAACTAAGCGCCAACCATCAACTGCAAATAGACTTTGATATAGTTAGTCGCTACATAATCTGTAGAACCTGTGAATTAGCTCTCTTTATAATCACGAATATTAGATGGATCACCGCCAAGATATATTCTGCAAACGTGAAATCACTACATCCAGATCGAAAATCACTAAGAAAAAACTGTCACCAAAAAAAGGTCTGCACTATGGATAGATGCAGACCAAACTCTGGATAACTACCAGCACGAGAAATATGTCGCAATTTTGCATAGACATGAATTTGATAAAATCAGCCCAGAAAGCCAGAAATTCATAAAAACTATTTCATCAATCCCCTATAACTTAATCACGTTCATGGTCGATCTTAAATCTTGTGAAAAGTACTCATGCTGACCTAGCCAAACTGTAAAACTCATGTATTCATAGCCTTTAAATGAATCTTTCAATCGGTATATTTAAGGTAAAAACTAGTAATCAGAAGTTATTATCACCCCTATATAAAACAAGGATCAACTTAAAAACAATAACTTAGTAAATTATTCTTCCATTTTTTTTATATTTAGTGTTATTTTACTTTTATCGAATATGGCTTAGAAGGACCTATCGCATGTATAGGTG
Source organism: Acinetobacter lwoffii (assembly GCF_022809915.1). Taxonomy (GTDB): domain Bacteria; phylum Pseudomonadota; class Gammaproteobacteria; order Pseudomonadales; family Moraxellaceae; genus Acinetobacter; species Acinetobacter lwoffii_M. The sequence goes on from NZ_JALGQY010000018.1 coordinate 32,365, forward strand.
ATGATAATGTACCTAGTCCAATATGTGTTAATGGTGAAAGTGTTCACGTTCTCTCAGAGACATTCCGATTAAAAACTTACAGCTTTGACGTTGAGGATGATTATACTTGCTTTATTACGAAGCTAGGATTGTGGGTTAATAATACTGCCTATAAATAATATAAGAAATAAATTACTAATTTTCTTATTTAACATAATGGTGCTTATACGAAATGCAAAATAAATAGTGTTAAATTTCAAAAAGTTATGCTATAAGAAATCGGGGGCGCAAACCCGAAAAGCCGACTTGGAAACAAGTCGGCTTTTTTATGAGCGGTTTTGATACTTCTTGCCAATAAAATTGTTTAAAAAATAGTCAATTTTGAGATTATTCAAATTTTATCAATGCCTCAATGTCCAAAATTATCCACATTTTTTGTGGATAAAATTTAGGCTATTTTGTACGCTCTGGCGTACATAAATCTCGGCCCTTTGCGGCTACCTGGGACAGTGGAATTTTCCTATGATGAACTCATCGGGAACAGGAAGTTCCATACAAGAATAACAATAGATAAGCACAAGGACTGTAAGGTACGACAGGAGTTATACCGAGCGAACCCATACGAAAAACCCCGGCAGGATGCCGGGGTTTTTTATTGTCTGAATATTTTCGGATAATCCGTATTATATTAATTTTAGTTGAACTTAAAACTAGGCATAAAGATAAATGAAAATAGGGATCTTTTGGTACTGGAATAATCAAGTCATTGGTATTGCACATTCCTTTAATATTACGAAAGCAGACTCTATTGGCCTGATTGATAGCCCATATACACATATTGAATATTGGATTACATTGCAAGAAAAGTATTCTGAACTACAAAACTATGAGTATGAACAGATCCCAAGAGGTCGAGTAATTTTTGATACCAACAAAGAAAAATCAATTATTTATTTGGATAAGACATTGTTATATAAATCAAAAATTAATAAAGTCTATGATTTTTTTAATTTAAATCCAGAACGATCGGTGCTAAAAAAAGACTCACACTATCAAATTTGACCAACACTACTGTTAGATCAACAAACTTGCGTTAAAATACACACGATCACTCTTAGAATGGTAAGCGATATGAGAAAACGTCTTAAAGATTATAATATTGAACAAGTATCTACTCGTGAAAAGGTTTCTGGACAAGTTTTACCTATAAAGTTTAGTAATGATGAAGCAACTAAACGAGTTGTTATGCATAGTGCTAGACGAGTGATCCAGCAACATAAAGCAGAAATACAAGAGTTAGCTTATAAATGAGCTTGATTAGTTCGACATTCGTAATTGCTGTACATGACGAGATTTTGCTTCAAACAGGTGTAGGTCGATCTGGTTGCCAGATTGAGAAACTGGAAAGCGTCCTAAACCGTATAGATCAGCAAATGTATTACAGTAATGTGAGTGATATCTTTGAAATTGCTGCATGGTTTGGTATTGCAATTTCTAAATGGCATGCATTTGTCGATGGAAATAAAAGAACAGGGCTAGCAGTGATGCTAACTTATCTTGAAATCCAAGGTGTGACCATTCAAGAACACACGGGTTTAGATGATTTAATGGTTGATATCGTTGAATCCCAAGAAGATCATGAGCTTTTAGCCAAACTGGTAGCAGGATTCTTATATGAGCTATCTATAATTTAATTTATTCAATCTGTATTTTTATTTTTGGGTCGTTAATGTTAGAAAGTATCTCCTTATAAATTAAATAGTTTTCATCATCTCGGCATACAAAAAATACTTCTTCAACACAGTCATATTGGGGAAGTGTTGAAAGTATGGTACCAATTGCAATTTCGGCTGCCAGTTGTCTAGGAAAACCATAAACACCTGTACTGATGTTTGGAAAAGAAATAGTTTTTACACCAACATGGTTAGCTTTCATAATTGCATTACTATAAGCATCACAAAGCAATTGTGGCTCATTACGCTCACCATCTAACCATCTTGGCCCAACAGCATGAATAAGATATTGGGCAGGCAGGTTTCCAGCAGTAGTAACTTCTGCTTGTCCAGTTGAACACCCGCCTTTTTCTTGATGAAGTTGAATACATTCAGTCTTCATCAAAGGTCCTGCTTTTTTATGAATGATATAATCAAGCCCACTGCCACCAAGCAAAGACTTATTCGCTGAATTAACGATAGCCTGTACAGCGAATGTTGTAATATCTGTTTGGATTAAAATAACTTTCTTAAGATTACTCATTTTATCACTATAATAAAATCGCTAAGGTAGCAGTAATTTTTTGGAAAACCAACATGACTGAAAAAGAACATATTAATCAATATATTAAGAGCACGTGTGATTTAATCATTCAACATGTAAAAAACATTATCACTCTTCAAGAAAACATTAATAAACCATGGGGATATAGCTCCAGATTAATGGAGCATTTATTTCATCCAGAAAATGAACTGCTTTTTAAAGGATACTCAAAGAATATTTTTAATAATAAATCAGCAATGGCTATTAAGCCATGGAAAGAACATATTGTTCCCATGGCTTATGTCTTTAACAACTTATGGGTATTAATTGAAAGCAATGAATTATCAGATGCTGAACTCTCCAAAATTCTACAAAGAAATCTTGGTGTAGCCCATATTTCCTATGAAGAACAGAAAAAGTTAGATACTAAGTTTTCAGGATTAAAAACAAATATGCCTAATGGATGGTGTTTGAAAACAGGTGATCCTATAGATCGTTTAAAAGCAGTCGGTATTGAATTAGTTGATGAAAATGGGGTTGAAATTCAATCTTTAATTACCCCTATTTAACATAAAATCTCTTATGCGAAGTCTCTTTGTAAGCCCCAAGTAGAAATGTCCGGTTTCTCCAAAGTAAAAATGTCCGCTTTTAGAATATGCACTTTTGCAATTTTCTTAGCGGACGGTTTGATATGTTGGTGTCTATGTCGGATAAAGAACTTAAACGATTGTCGGTCTTGCAAGAAATCTGTGATCAACGCATAACCCAGTCCCAAGCTGCTCAGCTACTTCATATTTCAGAACGTCAGATCAGACGTTTATTGCAAAAATACAAAGCTCAAGGCCCAGCTGCATTAGCACATGCTGCACGTGGCCAAATCAGCAATTCCAGGCTTCCTGAAGAGCTCAGACTCAAGTGCCTCAATATTGTTTCGGATCAACTGCATGGTTTCGGACCCACTTTAGCGCATGAAAAGCTCACCACTGTTCATGGATTCGATATTTCAGTGGAAACACTGCGTTCCTGGATGATTGCAGCCGATCTGTGGATTCCTCGCGCCAAGCGCCTGAAACGCCCGTATCAGCCTCGTTATAACCGAGATTGTTATGGTGAACTGATTCAAATCGATGGCTCACACCATGACTGGTTTGAAGGACGCGCTGCTAAGTGCTGTCTGCTGGTATTTATCGATGATGCCACAGGAAAATTACAGCATTTACGTTTCTGTGAGTCGGAATCAGCATTTGACTATATGATTTCAACACGTTTGTATGTTGAGCAGCATGGTAAGCCGTTGGCGTTTTACAGTGATAAACATTCAGTCTTCAGGGTGAATCAAAGCAGCAAGAAAGACACCAAGATTACCCAGTTTGGACGCGTACTCAGTACCCTCAATATCGATATCATCTTCGCCAATTCACCACAAGCCAAAGGCCGTGTAGAACGGGCGAATAGAACGCTTCAGGACCGTCTGATTAAAGAAATGCGCCTGGAAGGCATCTGTTCGATTGAGCAAGCGAATGCCTGGCTGCCCTGCTTTATCGAGCAATTTAATCGTAAATTTGCCAATATGGCCTTTAATCCCAAGGATCTACACCGGACTGTCACTGAAACAGCCGAAGAATTAGATGATGTTTTTACCTGGCGTGAACCCCGCAGAGTCACGAACAGCCTGACGATTACTTATGATAAATGCGTATATTTACTGGAAAATACCGAAGAAAATAAAAGGTTGATCGGCAAGTATCTTGAGTTTCTGGAATACCCGGATGGCACGGTAGCCATTGAACATCAAGGAAGAAAAATCAATTACAGCATCTTCGATAAATTAAGTCAGCTCAACCAGCGAGAGGTTGTTGAGAATAAACGTTTAGGTGCTGTTCTCAATCATATTCAACAACAGCACGAAGAATTAGAACAGCAAAACAAACGCAATCGTTCTCAAAAGATGCCGAGCAGACGTGCACAGAAAACAGTAATCAAAGAACGAAATCTGAATCCTGTGCTTGACTTGGAAGTGTCTGTATAGGACATTTCTATTTGGTTATTAGGTAGGACATTTCTACTTAGGAATAACACTCTTTGTTAGAACCCATTTAAAGTGTCTATATTCTCACCAATAAAAATGTCTAGTTTATGATGGTTTTTATCACCATGGACTGGATATAAATATAGATGCTGATCACTATGTCTGACAAAGAAATTCAACGGCTTGCAGTTCTGCAAGACGTTCGAGATCATCGTATTACCCAGATCCGTGCTGCTGAAATCCTGAATCTTTCCACTCGTCAAATTACTCGGTTATTGCAGAAAAAATCGAATCTGACGCAAATTAAAAGCAAATTCGTCGGCAGTTGAAATGAGCAAGCCATGAATTAAAGGCAGCAATTCCTTTGCCGAGCACACCAATATTCAGCAGGGTGAATAGCCACCACTCTCCTAGACAAATTTCGTCTCTTCTTTTTGCATAGGAGAGCATTATGAGTGGACAACTATATATTCCAGAATTAAAAAATAGGTATGGGGGTTCATTGGTTGTTTATTTTAAACAGGCACAAAACTCATAACTCTACTCCTCATGCTCGAGATAAAGTTAATCCACCCCTAACCCCTTAAACACCGCATCCACCGGATCTGCATAGAAACTGGTCTGGAACTTGGTAAACAGTTCCACAGGAATCGTAGGGATATCTGCTGCACTACTCATTGGCAAAGCAACCTTCTTGGCACCAGCATCAAAAGCAACTTGCAGACATTCGGCAATACTTTCCACCGGAGTCACAGAGCCACCCAAGCTCATATCACCCAGTACCACCATCTGACTTTGTACCGATCGTCCTAACAGGCCAGAAGCGAAAGCCACTAAACTTGGTAAGGCAAGATGGCTGAGCGGCCCGGTATTCTGTAATTCAACCACATGTAAGTGGAAGTCATGTTCCAGCACCTTACTGCCACCCGATATTCTGGATGCATTGGCCTTGAAGTAGTCAAATGCGATTTTGACCTGCTCCTTGGCACTGCTTGAATTCCATAAGCCTGATGTCGCCAATTTTCCTGAACCTTTGGTGACTTGCAGTTCTAAGCGGTATAAGCCTGGCATGCCTTTATTACTAAGTCCGATGGTATACAGAAAACCTGGCTTAGCAGGACCTTCGGGAATCAGTCCGCCACCACCCTGCTCTTTGACTGATACAAAATGTTCTTCTAAGGTATCATTATCGATATAGCTGAAATGCACATCATAGAATTCCATGCCACCAATTTTCTTCAGCTGCTCTTTGACACGACGGCGTACCTGTAGCGCATATTCCAGGCATTGCCGTACATCTTCTTTGTTAAATTGACCATGTGGGTAGAGCAGCTTCATCAATCCAGAAACCGTCTTGCGAACGGCGATCACATCACGCTGATTCAGGTTATTCCCTAGCTTAAAGTACTTCTCAATGGCATCCGCAAAACTACGCTTACGCATTTCCCGGAAGAATTCAGCCAGATAATCAACGATTAGACCATAACGGTTGGTAAAGAATTCCGGACGCATTTTTGGAATTTCCCAACCCGGGATATAGGCATGAAAGCGATCAAAGAATGCTGAATCGATCATGGCTTCCGGGAAAGGAGCCAATAAGTGGCTAGTCTTCACCAAGGATTCAACACTTTGGTTAATATTACCCACAAAAACCATCGAAGCTGAGGCTTCCATCTGTTCACGACCACGGGCAAAAGATCCTGAGGCCATGTAGTCTTTCATGATCTGTACGCCATCTTTGTCCTTAAAGGAAATACCGGCGACTTCATCAAAAGCTACCACATCCCATAAACCCACCAGACCAATACGGCGGCTACTCATGTTATAGAACAGGTTGGCGACTGTCGTTTGTCCACCGGAGACTAAAATACTATTCGGTGAACACTCTTTGTAAATATGGCTTTTCCCGGTACCGCGTGGTCCCAGTTCACAGACGTTATAGTTATTTTCAACAAACGGAACCATACGCGCTAATAGGTGCCATTGCACGTCCTCTTTTAGCGAAGCCGGTTCCATGCCGATCGAACGGACTAAACTCTCCCGCCACTGATCAGTGCTTAATGCTGCTCTGCCACTGAAGAGTTCATCCATATTCATATTCGGCATTTGAATCGGCTTGAGTAAACTCACCCCAAATGGAGAACTAGTCTGTCCTTCTTCAAAATAATAACTGAGCGTAGCAATGACCCAGATACCACCAACAAGTAATTTTTCATACTCTTTGACGATGCCTGCCGAGATTTCGGCATCTTTGATGCCCAGATTACTAAATGATGCTTCGTATTTGTCTTTACGCTCATTCAGCTTTACGGTCACCCGATCAATGACTTTATAACTGCCCCGTTCACGAACCAGGGATTTCACCTTCTCAGCTTCATCAGGTCGTACATAGTTCTCTGCCAGCACGGTTTTTACGTTACGCAGTCCCTGCTCAATAATCTCAGGGTCATCCGAGGCACAGTACATCCCCAGCAGGTACTCAAGTACATAGACCGGGACATTGGCCCCTTCTTTGATCAGTTTAGTTAGATCCTTACGTACCACCCGCCCAGCAAAGTGCTCATTCAGCAGCTGATCCAGTTCTTTATCGTTAGCAGATTCCATGTAGGCTACGCTCTATCGTTAATTCGTTATTAGAAGAAGTCATCGGTAAATGCCAAATCAATGGTGACCTTATAGCGTTGCATCTCGATATTCAGGTCTTTGTCCTTCAGTACCAGGAAGTAATCTTTCTTACGGTCAAAATCAGTGCCAGACAATGACAATCTGACCTGTTTGACCCGATCGGCAACAGAGTCGGTAGTGCTATCAAAAGTCAAAGTTTCTTCACTGGAAACTTTAAGATCCCCATCATAAATGGCAATGGATAAAGTCACTGGCATGACCAGCTCACTGACAGCTTCGGTTTGCATCAAATCAAACTTCTGGATGTTATTGACCATCTTCAGCGTGGATTTGGTAGAAATGACCTCAACTTTACGCTTGGTCCGCTGTCCAGCCTTTTCACCACGTAGCTGTTTTACCATCAGTACCGGCACCACGATTTCCTGAGGCATGATGCCGCCATGCACGAAACGTGAGCCTCCCACAAAATGGAAACGGTTCGCCCCTTTTGGAATCCAGAAATCAGTCGCAGATAGTGTGCCTGCCGTAGCTTGGGTTGAGCCTTTCCAGGCTTCCTTGCTCTCTGGTAAACCATGCCCAATCACATAGCGTTTTTTGCTTTTCAATGCATTGGTCGGTTTTTCAGTCAAGCTTGAACGATCCGCAGATTCCAGTTTACTTTGCTGGAACAGGAAGCCATGGTCGGCTGTAATCAATAGGGTGGAAATATTAAAGTGCATCAAGATTTTGCGGCTAAGTTCGGTCAGTTCTTCAATGGCGTGTTCCACGGCCATAAAGGTTTCTGATTCTGTCGAGGCGCTGTCACCGCGTGCATCAATGACGTTGTGATAAACATAAATCAGCTCATGGTCTTTGAGTGCTTCACGGCCTTCATCACGCGACCAACCTTTTACCGTTTCAGCGGTAACCGCCAATCCATTATAGGCAACCAGAATTTTGGATCGTGCTGCAGTCCCTTTGCTGGACTGTCCATCTACTAAAACATCATCCCCTGCGGCCTCTTTGTACTCCAAAGTCTGATGCGGCAACAACGAGGCCATGCCAAGTGTGGTGTAACTTGGCACAACGCCCAGCTGTGAAGACAAGGTCGCTTCAGAATAACGCTTTTCATTAATACGATCACGCAGCTCTACCGCAGCTTCATAGCGGAAAGCATCACTGATGATCACTACAATACGGCGTTTAGTTGCAGAACCCAGTAAGGGTCTGACGTGGGTATCGTAGAAGTTCTGCTGATTTGGGATATCTGCCACTTTCCAGACATTCAAGCGTTGCTCAGCTTCTACACGCTCGCCCCAGTTGCGTGCCAAGTGGTCAATAAACCAGTAGGCATAGCAATTTTCGACTTCTTCATCGAGTTTTTTCAGGATATCGACATGCGCTCGCTGAGAGGCTGCACTGTAGTGGCGATAAGCCATATCAAAGCGATACAGCTCCTGTTCATAGGCTTTATACAAGGCTTCACTGGAGTCGAAATAGAAACCGGCATCAAACTGCTGTCGTAAACTGAACAGGTCTATAGCCGCCTGTAAAGCCGTATAGACGGTACGATATCGACGGCGGGTTGCATCGTCCTTATGTTTGGAAGCCCAATAGCCATCCAGACGGGTAGAAATAATCGTTCTGAAATGTTCCAGTTCAGCCTTGGCTGCTGCAGGGATCTGGCTGGCCAAATCAACAATGATCTTTTGTTCAATCACTTCAAAGGTCATGACATCGAGCAGCTGCTCCAGATCAAAGGCCCCGACCTTCTCCTGAATCCGCAGTGCATTCGCCACGGTCTGGGAAAGCGTATCGAAGGTTGGGTAGTATTTGGAGCTGTCTCTCCAGCGCGACAAAAAGGCTCTGGCTGTTGCACGGGAGCTGACGGATGACATCACCAGTTCTTGAGCCCATAGAGGTATATCGCCCAGACTTTCACAGAAACCTGTGCTCATCAAACGGATAAAGAACGTACCGAGCTTGAATGGTGCTTCCCCATTCAATTCTTCAACCGATGCTGGATAACCAATTTCCGCCTGTAATGCTGTGACTAAAGCTGGCACCAGTTGGAACTTTTCCAGTTCAGCAAAGGAGTCTGGATTCACTTCCAGACTCAGATTCTGCTGTACCATTTCATCTGCCAGCGCCAAGACAATATGCATCAGCTCGGCACTGTCGGCCTTGACCACAGCCGCAATCATGGCCATATCCAGATTCTGTTCATCTGCATCAGACTGGATATAGCGTTTTAAGGTGCTCAGACGCGCTTTAGCTTTAAGGAATTCTTCACGTTTGGCCAGATGTTCTCTTAGACTCTGCTGCTGTAAACCGAGTTCATTGAAAATAATCGAGAAACGATCAGCATAGAAGCTGCGAGAATATAGCTTAATGTCCAGCAACCAGTCTTTTTCGGTCTCAGGCTCTGGGCTTGGAAAATACAGCAGGTATTTGCCCTGCTGATCTTGCAGTTCCAGTTTGAGCTTGATCGCAAGGCTGGATTCGTCTGCCATATTCAGAATCTGGACATCATTCAACTTTAATGCCTTTACTTCGTCGATAAAGGACCGTTCAGCATCGTACCAAAAGACGATTCGGTGCTGTTCAATATAAAAGGCTTGTTCCAGGCCTTGCTGAAGTTGACTTAAATTCATGCAACGACCTCATCAAGGTCTAGTGCCGGAGAAAAAGCATTCATCATTTCTCCCCCGTAATCGCTTTGACTTCAGCCAACAAGTCGCCAAACTTGCCATAGTTCACTTTCACCCCATCATCCAGATCTAAGTGAATACGCTGATCGGCAAAGTGACGCAGTTTTTCCTCAAAGCTACTCAGCTCAGCCTGTTGCTTATGTAGTTCTTGCAGTTTTTTCTCGATGCGTTTGATTTCAGCCGCAGAGTCGCTGTTTTCTTTCGCTGTTTCTAGAGATTTAGCATAACCGGCCATTTTGGAAATCAGTGGCATGACATATTCGGTACGCATACGAGCTAAAGTACTTTCGTTATAGCGGTGCAAGTAAACTAATGCCTGAAAAGCCCCCTGTTTACCACTGCTGAATAACCAGTAGATCGGGCGCTTTTTATAGGTCTGCATATGGTCTTTATAGAACTTACTGGCAAGGTAACGGCGAATGGTATCTTCAGCTGTTTCATTGGCTTTTTTGTCCAGACTTTCTGCCAGCCACTGCATATTGGCATCCAGCGTATCTTTACCCCACACTGCAGTTAAAAACTCTCGAATACGATGCGTGGCATCATCTTCAAACCAGTGCATTTCGGTCAATGGAATAATGCCGTCAGTATCGGCTGGGAATTTTTTATAACGGCTGGCATCGAAGTCTTGATTGCCTGCATGGGCATAGATCAGACCTGGTTCGTCCAGGCTATAACGTCCCATCATGCAGCCAAGAGCATAAGAAACTAAACGCTGGCTGTCTTTTTCACGGTCGGCACGAGTCAGCGTAATTTGCTCATCGGGTACATCTGGCGTGAGCTCATCCTGTAAGCCATAGGCTTCAATAAACAGCTTGTTGTTTTCTTCTTCCAAACGTTTCATTTCAGCTACGGCGTCAGCATTTTGCTGTTGCCATGTGCTAAAGGCTTGTTCTAGACTTGACTGTTGAGTACGAATAATTGGGTTTTCAGTAAAGTCCCATGAAATTTCGTAAGAGTCCCAATCAAGGCAATAAGCAGTAATAATTGACTTTACTCGAATAGATACATCATTTTTGATCATCTTTTCAAAAAAAGGAAGAATAGATATATTACCAGGTTGAAATTCTATAGTTGGATTAATTGATTTTAGAATTACAGTTGCTGGTTTAGAAGCTAAAAATGCTAATACTGGAAACATTTTTTCTTCAGTCGTAAAATATGAAGAACCTTTGTTATCAAATAAAAAACCCTTCGTAGAATATCTAATCCCAAAATACGATGAACTTGTTGCTGTAAAAGTTAGACTAGGTTTAAAAATATAATCTAAATTGAAATTATGTGCCCAAATCCTATCACCCGATGGATGTAAGGTATTTCTAATGAGCTCACCATCATTTTCCCAATTTACAACAAATTCATTATTTCCATACCAACGACGGAATTGCCCTCCCTTATTATATGGGAACCATTTACATTTCGTTAGAAGAGCTGATTCTCTTGAATCACAACCTATACCTATCTTGTGAAATGAAATTTCGTACCAAAGACGAAGATGAACATCATTATTTCCTGTAGCCATTCCTAATCGAGGCTCACCAATATCTTTAAGGCATTTTGCCTCTGTAAAGGCTTGGCGCAATGTATTACTTACCCAATAAGCTATAGGACTACCTGGAATTTTCTTGAAATCATCTGGTTTTGCTGTTTTTAGTCGCTTGTTTTTTACAGGAAATTGTTTTGGAATTCCATTTTCATTTATATCATCATACTCGAAATATGAAAAACTACCTGAATAATGACTAATATGATTATTTAACATGACAGTAGCAGCTGTACCAAACGCAATACCCATTACACCATTGCCCATATGAGCCATACATGAAAAAGTTCGATCATTTAACAACTTTTCACGTATAGCTTCATATGATGATAGATACATCCAGCTTTGCATGGTCACCATGCTGTTAAAGCCACTGTCTTTACACCATGTAAAACCACGCTCAATAAACATGGCAAACAGGTCAGATTTGCTATCAGGGAATTTCTTTTTAGCAAAATCTTTAAGTGCTGTATTCATCCCCTTACCGCCCATATACGGCGGGTTAGCAATCACAGAATCATATTGCTGAGCGAGTAATTTGGCTTGCTTAACTAAAGGTAACAGCTCCTGCGCTGACTGCTGTGCAAAAATATCGCCTGACTCTGATGCTGTACTGAGCTTGGTTTCTAAATCAGACAGCTTTTTGGAGAATGCTTGAGGGATTTGAATCAAAGAACCAAAGGTTGAGGCATGTTCAAACAAGTCCAGCAGTTCTTTTAACTCTGCCTGCGCAATATCGGTATTTGCCAAGTCCTGGCTAAATGCTTCCAAACGTTCCGGCTGACTGTCCTGTAACGCAATGATATTCAGCTTCGGTGGATTGCTAAATAAACGGCGGTCATCCTCACGTGCTTTCATCAACAGCGCAAAACTGGCGAGCTGTGCGGCACGAGTATCAATATCAATGCCGTACAGGTTATTTTCCAGAATCAAACGTGGAATATCACGGCTACGGTAACCACGTTCTAAGTAAATCGCTTTTAAGCAGTCATAAGCTTCTACTAGAATATGCCCCGAACCACAAGCCGGATCCAGTACCGTAATGCTTTCAGGGTTTAAAGTATCGCCATCTTCACTGATACGGACATCAATCAGCTGTTTTAACTGGGCATTGACTTCATCGGCCTGTTCCGCTGGCTGAATATAGTATTCCCATTCACTGGCAAGGGTACTTTCTGGATGCGCCATCATCCATAGACGACCGACACTGTTCTGTACCAAATATTTTACAATCCAGTTTGGGGTGAAGAGTTGTGTCGCTGCAGGAATGTCTTCACTCTTGACGACTTTACCAATCACCTGGTCTTTCTTTTCAGAAATATAGAACTGATACAGCCAGCCAATAATCTGTACATCCGACCAGTCTTCTTCTGGAATGCTGCTGACCAGATCACGAATCAAAGAATCGGTTTTGGTCAAATTGTCAGGTAATAACAGTTCTGACTCATCAGAAACCTGTTCAAACAACAGTGGCATCACCTGATTCAACGCATGACACTGAGCCAGTAACAATTCACGATAGAGTTCTTCGTCTTTATTGCCATCCAGCTTGAGTTCAGCCACACGGCTTGCATCTAAACCCTGTAGGTCAATATCCAGACATTCTTCCAAAATCTGTGGCAAGCCTGCACTACCATCTGCACTACTCAGTACACGGCGACCATGATCCAGTAAGCCTTTGCATTCCATGTAGCGAATCGCACAAAGACGGTTAAACCAGCTATAAGCGATATAATCAATCGTCTGCTCAAAACTGCTGGTTTGAATGCGTTTGATCAGCTTGTCACGTGGTTTCATGACTGATAGCGGAAAAACCTGATCGCCAATCAGCAGCAAGTCACCTTTCTGTTCAGCCGGTAAAATGCTGTCTGCGGTGATGCCATATTTGGCGGCCTGCTTGCGCATGGCTGCGATAAAATCGTTACGTGCTTGCGGTGCGTATTTTTTAATATTACTGGTATTCATCTTTAAACCTTTAATTAATGACTGATGCCGATATCCCTAACCCGAGTTAGCGGATACGCACACGCTTTTTGTCACTCACAATTTTTTTCAATTCAGCTTTGAGTGCGTCTACAAACTGATCCACTGATTCTTCTGTTTCCAGATAGACACTGCTGGAGGTTTTGCTGTAAATGCTAGCAACATCAACTTCTACCACTGGTTTCGGTGGCACTACGGCTGTCGCAGGCTGTACCGGACTCGCTGCAGGTGTTGATGTAACTGGGCTGGAGGTGGTTGCAGTGTTGGTTACACTCTCGGCTTTGCTCTGAGCCAGTTGTGCCGCTTTGGCCTGACGCTGGATTTCCGCCTGAACTTCGCTTTCCAACTCATATAAGGCTTCATCAAAACGCTCCACAGCTGTTTGCGTTTGCAGCATATAGATGGTGGACAGGCTAGTTTCCACTTCAATATCCGCTTTGAACAATTGCAGTGGGCGTAATAGCTTGTTACTCAATTCAGCGGTAGCGATGCCACTGTTTTTGATCTCAGCTTCTAACTGCTTGATCTTGTCATCAATGTGTTCTATTGCCTGATTGCGCTTCTCAGTCAGCAATTGCTCATTGACGCTTTCCACTGTGCGAACCAAATCAGCGACTTTATTGAGTAAACCATATGGTGATTCAATGGTCGAAATGCGATGTAATTCAGAGAGGGCTTTTTTTGCCACCTCATCACTGCCCAGCGCCTGTTTGTTTTTCTCAAAATGACGTAAGGCCTGTTGCAGTTGTTGCCAGCTTGGCATCTGGTTGCTGAAGAATTCATGAATGTCACGATAATCTTCTTCCAGATCCAGATAGTCGTCCTTGTTCTCGACCACGGCCTTAAAGAAATCGAAGCTGTCGCTATTCGCCAGCAGACGTTCCAAAGTCAGAATCGACTTTTCAATCACTTTCTTGCCCGGGAACTGCCCAACATCAGTTTTGCTTTTGTACGACTTAAAGTTGGCTAACCAAGTCTTAAAATGCTGCAAATAGAATTCAAATAGCTCTTTCTCAGTCGCTGGTCCCATGGCCGAGAATAGGTCTTGGGTGAGTTGGCGTGCCTGTTTCAACACCTGATCATCAGTCTGGCGCTTTTTAATGATCGACACATCACGGCGACGGCGGCTGTTTTGTAAAGGCTCAAAGGCATCTTTTAACTGTAAGCTGCCGCCATTTAACTGCAGAGAAATCCGACCCATTGCCGCCAGCTGACCTACCAGCAGTAAAATCTCGGCATCTGGCCAGCCATAAGGACGTTTGGCAAAACGATCCACCACATCCGATACCAGAATACGTTCGGTACCGGTTGCACGCAGCGAGATGTATTGTTCGACATCCTGCATGGCTTTTGGATTACTCTGCCCACCATTCAGTGACAGGCCTAACTGCGCCATATCATCCACAGTCAAAACAGCGTTCAGTTCACGCCAGGCATCCTGCTGATAGACTTGCAAATAGCTCAGTTTGGTATAAGTGTTTTCCAGCAGATAACGACAAGCCTCATCCAGCTTGGTGGTTGGACTTGAAGATGAAAGTTGTAGATGTTGACCCAAGGCATAACTTTCCGCGTCCAGCAACATTTCTTCGACCCGGGCACGCAGACGTTTTTTACGCTCCTGATTCTCACGGCCACGGTCTGCCAGAATACGGGTGATATCGGATTGGGTACCATCATCATTTAAGCGGATGAATTTATTGGTTTTCAGCCAGGTGCGCAGTTCATTAAAGAACTGTTTATCGTCTGCCAGTTTAAACAGTACCTGCCCTTCGGCCTCGGCGCTCTTACCAATACAGAAAGCTTCTGTGTAGAGGTTATATTCCGTATCCAGTGGAGAAATGATTTCAACTTTCAAATCGCTCTCATACTTGCCATCCAGGCTATGACCATCCAGAAAACGACCAATCTGATAGTCCATCTTGTTGGCTTGATGGCGGTATTTGTTCTGATCCCTCAGTAAATCTTTAAAGATTAGATTAGCTAACTCTTTATTTTCTTCTGAAGCCGCTAAGTCTGTGGCTTTAATTTTACGGGTGATATCGCGTTCTTCATTGGTCAGGAACAGGAACTCATCACCATTCCTAGTAATCAGGCTCTCTTTTTCCAGACGCTGCAGGCTCTCTTCAATCCGCTTGCGCAATGCCAGCTTATCTTCATCAATTTTCTCAATCGACAAAGTCACCAGGTTATCCAAGGTACCTTTGATGATATCGACATAGCGGATCATGAACAGGGTACGCAGCATCTGCACATCAAAACCATCCAGGGTTTTATTTTGCCCTGCCTGGTCGATGGTACGCTTCACTGCTGTATCCAGAAATCCTTCCACTGAAGTATAGAAGCGGTGGAAAGGAACCAGGGCACCGACTTCATCTGTAGCAATCGCATTCGCGGCCATCTGGAACGCATCCAACATGGACCGTTCACCATAGGCCAGGTGTGCACCGGTCGCACCGACCTTACGGATTTCTTCAAAAACTTTCTGCACCAGCTGGAAATGGTACGGCGCAAAAGGATAGTTATTGATAAAGCTGTCTGGACCCTCATAGTTCTTGAGTGTTGGGCCTGAACGGTCAAAGGTGATCTGGTTTTTTAAGATATCGCCCTTTTGCTCAAACACTGATCTGAGCAGTGCTTCAGCTTCCGGGGTTTTACGTAATAAACGTTTCTGGATGACTTCATCGGTATTTGAACTGGACAGTGATAACCGGGTTTTAAAACGTCCAGCAATCTTGGAGAAGTCATTGGCTTTGGAAGAAGACATCTCACCTAAAACAGCATCGATGTCTGCCTGTGAGGTCACGATAATCCAAGCGCGGCCTTTACAGATCGTACCTAGGTTTTCAGTAATGGTTTGCAATGTCAGCATCAAGCGGGTATCACTGCCAATAAACTGCCCCACCTCATCGACCAAGAACAACATGCGTTGCTGGGGTCCTTTGCTGTCCAGGTATTCTTTCACCCACTGACAGAAGTTTTCGACCGAAACACTAAAGGTCTGCTCAGAATCCTCAAACCATTTATGCGCAGCTTCAGCAGATAAGTTGAGGGCTTGGGAAATTGCGGTTTCGACATCATCCTGATAGAACTGATAGCCGTCACGCTCCTCTAGCCAGGACATGCCGCTGGATTCCTCAAACGCCTGTTTAAAGCGCTCATACACACCTTTCTGGCTCAGGTGACGTTCCATATGGGCAATATGTGGATGGTCAGCACTAAAACCCTGATACTCGTTAAACACGCGTAAAAACACATTCAGAATCGGATTGCCATCATCATTGGAGCTGGCTTTACTGTCGATGTTAAATAGGATGACATCGGCATGATGGCTAACGGCCTTGCCAATATCCGCACGGATAAACGCATCACGGATTTTGCTTTCATCAAAGAATTCTGCAGCACTGCGTTCGTTACCTTCCGCGTCACGTGCCACTTTATTGGCCAGAATATACGACAAGGTTTTCAGGAAATGTGATTTACCTGAACCAAAGAAGCCTGAAATCCATACGCCGACACGGTTGGCAATCGAAGGATCGCTCAGGTCTGTGCCATAAGACTGGAAGAAATCCCGAAAATGCTTTTCCAGTTCATTGGTGACCACGTACTCATCCAGCTCCTGGTAAACCGTGGCATTATCATCCTGATCTGCCTTCACCACCCCGTTAATCGCACGATCTAATGGCTTGTAAAAAAGTTCTTTAATGTTCATCTCAATCAATTCCCCCGAATTTTTATTTCTATTTGCCGTGTTTAAGGCACTAATCTGAATGCTCTGTAGTAATTATTGCTTGGAATTTTTCCAAATAAACTCATCGCTTGACCGTCGTAATAGCCCGGGTAAAACAGCACCACTGGCTTATGCCCCAGTAACGAATGCAAACTGTTCAATAAGTGATGGGCACGTAACAGTGGCCAAACCGACCCTACCCCAGTCATCAACACAATATCTTGCGCATTGGTGGCATATTTACTCACCAGATAGGGCGCGAACTTATCCATATGCAGTGGGCCCTTTAAGGCTTTGAGCAGCGCCTCATCGCCTTTGGCTTTTTGCATTTGAATGGCTTTATCGATGAAGTTACGCTCAGCCAGATAATCCACCACGGCTTGCAGCAGGTTGATATTCACCACCTTCAGCTGACTGTGTTTTTTCTCCAGCATCCCGTCTAGAAAATGCAGATATTCGCGCACTTTCAACTCATCTTCAGGTGCATAATCAAAAATCCAGAAGCCAATTTCATTACCCAGTCCTTGCCCGGTGAGAAACTCGGTGGAAAGTATTCGCTCTGGAATCTGATTTAGACGCTCATGTATTTTTTGACTCATTGCTGCCCCTCTACAACTAACGCGTCCATACCGACACTTCCATAGATCTTTTAATGCGTTGTTTATAATGTTCTTCCAACAGGCTACGCAGCTCTGCTCTGACGATCACGCGCTGCAACTCCAGCTTACGGGTACTTTTTAAGTAACCGGCTTCTGCCAGCATGCGAAACACCACCTGCCCCATTTTTTTCTTGCTGGACTCTTTCCAATCACAGATATCCGGATCACGTTGTGAGCGTTCATCCAAAAAATCTGACCAGATATAACTGTCCAAGTGTTGCGCCTGAGAGATATAGGCATCCCTCATCACCGTTTCCATAAACTCAAGCAGCAACAGGTTGCGTTCCAGTGCACCACAAAAAGCCACCTGGGTCGCCAGCTCATCATCCCCATCACGTAGTGCTTTCCAGAAATCAGGCTCTAAGCGCTCAAGACGCTTACGAATGGCAGTGGCGTTACGTTGGGCTGAAGCAGGCGTTCTTTTTTGCAGAATATTGTCAATCTGAATTGCCTGATGCCATTGTTCTGGAGTCGCTTCTCGTAATAACAGATCCGCGATCGGCCGGCTTTCACGCACCATCAGGGAGCCACCAATCAGGTCACTGTCATAATGAAATTGTTCTAACATGGTCAATCTCCTATGAGGCCTGATCAAACAGGTAAGACGACAGCTTTTCGATATCTGAGCGTTGTAGTACCAAGGGATATTTCAAGGCATCATCCGCCTCAGCCAGCGTGATCGCGGCCTGATATCGCTGCAAGGTATAGTGAGCCAGGGCTTTTTTCACCGGAATCTGTAATCTGCCATCAGGCATGCCGAAGTCTTTTTCGACCAGCGCTTTTTGAGCTTCATTCAATTTTGGATTAGGGATCAGCGTCAGTAGAATTTCTTCATGCCATTGCTGATCCTGAGCAGGGTCTACTGACTCAATCGCCACCACAACAGGTGTGCGATCAATTCTGGAGAGTAAAAAGTCCTTAAACTGCTTGCTCTGATGGCAATAGGCACGGACATGCCAGCGAAAACCGGTATACACCAGGGTATGTGGGGAAATCATGCGTTCATGCCACTGCGGATTCTGCATCGAGGCATAAATCATTTTTAAAGTACTTTGGTTGCGGCAGGCACGCAAAACTTCCCGAATCACTTCAGGACGTACACTGCGATCAGGTAATTGAACTGCTGCAAGATTCGGTTCTGGCATCGCAATCAGCGCATGCGATTCACTGACCAAGCCCGAGAGCATATTGAGATATTCATTGATATGTACGGTAGTCAGCACCGGTTGAAACGTGGCTTTAGGCACATAGCCTTTTACGGAGGGGTCATGAATCAAGGTATCGGGGTTATACAGCGTATTGTAACGCTTGATATCCGCAGAAGCCTGCTGTCGACTCAGCCCAAACCAGCTCATCAAACGATTGGTAACCAAACGACCTTCCCAGTAAGCAAGCAGCTCGATGGCTCGCATTCGTAGCAGGACTTCATGCTTATCTGTCGTCATATACCAATCAGTCAATAAATAGCAGCTTTAAGATTACCCTACAGCAAATATACAGTAAACATTTTTGACGGTATTTAAAGGTAGTATTGCAATCATCAGATAAAAAATATACTAGTATCCTGATGATAGCCGTCAAAGTACGATCTCTAGCAGATCATGGATCCTGGTATAGCGCGTGAATTGAGCTAAGTTTTAGAATGAGAGCAATATGGGTTTTAGATTTCGTAAAAGTATTAAATTATTCCCGGGTTTTAAAATTAATCTGACCCATAAAGGCATCAGCAGTGCCAGCATTGGCAAACCTGGTGCTTCTCTAAATATTGGAAAAAAAGGTACGCGAACCAGTGTCGGTATTCCAGGTACGGGACTATCTTACTCTAAACACCAGCCTTACTCTAAAAAGACCCGTGTTCCACAACCGACATCGCTAGAACACACGGAATATAATCCTCAGAATTTAGAACAACCGAAGACAAAGATCTGGCCTTGGATTATTTTTGGAATATTGTGTTTTATGGTGGGTGCCGTCATTTTTTAGCAAGAACAGCACTGTATTTTGATCAAAAAAATGCCCAGATGGATGAATGGGCAAACTAAGGAATTAATATCCTTCAGAAACTCCAGCGCAATTCTCGCTACTTTCAGTAAGCGACTCTGGCTCAATCATGATAGTCTGACTCAATCGAATCGAGATAAATCGATCCATCACAATTGGAGCAGAAATTATGCTTGAATACATTCTTGAATGATGCTGAAAAGTCTTTGAGTTTTAATTAATAAATAAGAGTATCCATGTCTACCCTCAACTTTACTTATTTTCAGATAGCAACCAATCGAGAGCACTCATTTTTACAATACCATTATAATTCGCTTCAGTCCCTATCGTGTCTAAGGTAAGCAAATACTTGGGATACGAATCAGAAATTTTCTGTAATGGACGTAACTCTCGGCTGAGTGTCTCCTCATTGAGCGTTTCTAATGCCACCTGATAATAAGTTAAATTCTGTAAAGTATCGACAGCAACAAAATCAATTTCATATTCATCAACCCGCCCTACATAGACCGTATAACCTCGTCTGACAAGCTCAAGATAAATCACATTTTCTAAGATATGACCTTGATCAGCATTAGCATCAGGCAACATAATCCGGCGCAATCCGACATCAACTAAATAGTATTTTTCAGAGGATTGTAATAACTCACGCCCGCGTACTTTAAATTGTGCGGCACTATAAAATAACAAACTGTCCTGTAAGCCCTGAATATAGCGTTTTACTGTTTCAAATGAAATCTTAACCCCACTTGAAACAAAGGTATTTTTAATTTTATTGATGGAAATGGGTGAGCCTGTCACGCTTGCTAAATATCTTGCGACACGCTCGAGAGAGTTAATATCGGCCGTATTCAAACGGGGAATAACATCTTTAAACATTACACTGGCATAGACCGCTTGCAAGTAATCATAAGTTTCCTGCTGGCTAGTCATGGCAAGCGTATAAGGGAAACTACTGCGCGTATACATGGCATACAAATCACGATTGGATAATTGTTGGATGATCGGATTATTTTCAATATGCCACTGTTTAAATTCTTGGAATGACAGAGGTAGAACGTGTTGCTCTATATAGCGTCCTGTAAGTAAAGTCGCAAGTTCTCCACTTAGAAAGAATGCATTTGAGCCTGTAATATATAAATCGATATAATCCCGAACATATAAAGAGTCGACTACTTTCTCAAAATTTGTAACATGTTGTATTTCATCTAAAAAAACATAGTTTTTTTTGCTTTTATCAACTTTAGACAGTACATAATCATGTAGTTTACGGTAATCTGTGAGTTCTTCAAATTCCATAAATTCGAAATTGATAGCAATGATGTTTTCGGCTTGTACACCCTGTGCTTTTAGGTCTTGTTGAAACATCGCTAACAAGGTGGATTTTCCAGAGCGACGTACACCCGAAAGCACTTTAATGACATCACGGTCTTGCCATGTATTCAGAAATTTTAAGTAGCCATCACGTCGAATATTAGCGCTTCGCATTGTTTACACTTGAAATCTAAAGTTTTAATTAATTCTATCAAAGTTTAGAACCTAGATGTAAAAATATTCAATTTTAAAAAAAGTTTAAAGTTTAAGTGAAACATTCAAAGCTGCTGTTGAAGTATACGGATAGTAAATGTAATAAAAATCTAGATTCTATCTTTTTTGATTATTTTCCATGTCATGTTATGTCATTGATGCTGCGACTTAACTGCTATATAAATTAAGTGAAAAGTAAAAGGAATTAATATGTTAACTAGAGTGGAACTCATTTTTGTTGTGCTGATGGTCTCAGCCTTAATCCTAATTGCTTATGAAATGCTAAAAGGTTTATTTTAGAGCATCTATACAATTTTTGATCAAAAAAAAGCCCACAGAGGGAATCTATGGGCGAAACTAAGGACCTTGACGGTCATTCAGAAACTACAGCTAGTTTCTGGTTGTGATTCTGGACTGAATTAAAAATAACCACATTGGCTGAATGTATCAAAAGTTAAATCATGTGATTAATCATTGATACATCTGCAAAAATGAGCTCATCGCTCTGCTGCTCAATACAGTAATTCACCAAACAAATCCGCTCTAATCTCTTCCAGGCTCAGATCTGATTTCATCCTATTACAGATGGGATGAACCAGCAGACCATTCTCTAGAACGCCTTGCCCACCTACGGCTTTGGCAATCCGATGATCCGATTCAGTAGAATCAAGATAGATCAATCCATCACAAATGAGGCAAAAGTTATGATTACCCACCACAAAATTGTGCTTAAGCAGACTCTTGGTTAATGCCGAAAAGGCCTTGGGCTTTGACCGAGAAATTGGACTAATCGACTCCACATATCCCACCACATGCTTGACGACTGCATCATCATAACCACCCAAAAATCTTTCGACATAAAAATCGTTAAAGTTTATGTACTTGAAGGCCTTAGACATGGACAGAATAAAGGTATTCAGGCATTCCTCATCATCAAAATCAACTTCCATTTCCAAGCTTAAGCAAATAAAGGCTTTATAGACAATTTGTAGCCGATCATAGCCCTTGATACCACTGCCGAACTTGCCGACCGTTTCGGTGGTCGCCACGGGGAAATTGGCGATCAAGAACTCAATACTACGGCGTATCCGGGTGAAGTCCTTGAAACTAATCTTTCGATGATGAATCTGCATGCGGCTTTCATGAATTTCATACACAATTGAAAACCATGCAAGAAAAGAAGTAATCTGAAAACGCTGATCCTTATAAAAATATAAGTATGGATGTAAGCCCAAACTCGGAACCCCAGCATTTTTTACAGGCGTCGCTATCCTGCAAAGAATGGTCAACAGATGCGACATTAGGTTTTCAACGCGCTCCCCCTGATTCAGACTCATAATATTATGAATCTGATCACCCGCAATGATATTCATCAGCTCATTGACCAAGCCAATTTTTTTGCCATGACTCATTTCAGTATCTAATAAGATGGTAGAGAAAAGCAGCTGATGGATCCTCTCCCCCAACTCGATGAGCGCATTTAAACGTGTATATTGGAGCTCTTCTAAATTGGATTTATTGTCATTGATATAACAACAAGCATAGATCGCATAATATGCATCACTTCCCCGACTTCTTAGATGATATTCCTCATATTTATCCAGGCGTTTAGTATCTGAGTTAATCGATTGGAATACGCGTCGTGCATCTTCTGGAGTACCAAGCACTTGCCGGAAACTGATTTTAATATCGTCTAATTTAGATTTTTGTTCTGCAAATTTAGGATCAATACAAATTTTTTGGAAGTCAGCCAGATCCCCTAAATGATTTCGCAGGTCACGAATATCTTCTTTTTGTTGATCGCTAAAATTAGGCGCTTGAGTGGCTTGTTCATCTGCAAAATATCTCTTGACCCACGCATAAATACTCGAAAGACGATGCGCCCCATCGATAATATAGATGTTGCCGTGTATATCTTTCCAATACAAGATACACAAATTGATATTTTGATCTTCTGTGCAATTCCCAATAAAGTTTGCAATTTCCCGCACACTCCAACATTCAGTAGAACGCTGGTTATCCGCTTTAAATAAACATTTGATGATGGCATGCTTTTCAAAATCAGTCAGTGCAACTTCAAAATTGTCTCGTTGCATTGATGGTGACATTTCTTCTGGCAACATGACTTTACGCTGAATGATATTCGTCAGTAATCGAGTTTGGCCCATTTTTTGTTTTCTCCAGGCAGCACTTTCCTATATTCGCTCAAATACGAAATTTGAAAGTGCATATCGTTCAATTTGGTTAAAGCGATGAATTAAATGACCGTCAATATCCGGTCAGCGCTAACAAAAGAAACGTAAGAGAAATGGGGATTTGAGATAATGAAATCTTCATGCTGAGTACCTGTAGTTTAGAGTTTACTATCTACAACCATCTTTTCCACGAGATGGAGGTAGACCAAACAGGGGTGGAAATACCGCACTACAGAAGACGGCCAGTCATAGACTGCCCTGCCTGGCCTACCATAATGGCAAGCTAAGCATAATAAGCACAAAAAAAACCGCTTAAAGCGGTTTTAATGCTTCTGTAGTAATTTTCAGGTTTCCACGCCTGATTACAGATTTTGCTGTAATGTAATTATCATATTTGTATCTTTTTCTTTGGTCAAACCAAATTAGACTTTTTTTACTCATTAATTCTATGAAAGGACCTCAATAAATTAAAATATTGAGGATTATTAAAACAAAAAATCAAATTCGCGGATTCCCAGGCCTTTGCTTGGCAAATCAGATTTTGACAAAGCAAAGGCCTGGGCCCCTTTTGAACCACTTATTAAGCTTAGGCTATTTTTAGAATATTTATGATTAGCAGTTTTAACTAAAGGCGGCTTTGTTGCATAAACATTCAAAAGCTGAGTTTTCCCCAATCCATTCAAATTTAAGTGACAACTTGGGTGTGAGGTCTACCTAATTCCGTAAATCTATTCAGAACTGCCACACGCGCATGAACTTCATTGACCTGACTTTGAAAATGTCTTGCCGTCAGCTTATCTCCTAATAATTTGATGCAATGCATCTTGGTTTCCACCAAACTGCGACGGTGATAGCCCGACCATTTTTTCCATAGGGTTCTGCCTAAATGCTTAACCGTTTGAAGTAACTCATTTCGTTCTATTGAACTGATTTTAGAATCTTTCCAGGGCTTGGCATTCTTCCTGGGTGGAATTACTGCATGTGCTTGACGATCTGAAATCACTTGTCTGCAGCACTTCGTGTCGTACGCCCCATCGGTATAGACAGAATCTATTCGCTCATTTGGTGGGATTTGATCCAGTAAATCACCTAGTACTTGTGAATCACTGACATTATTTGTCGTAAGCTGAACGGCACGTATTTGCAGTGTTTCAGCATCTATACCAATATGCAGTTTACGCTGTCAACGGCATTCTAAAATTGACCCCTTTCACCTTACAAATGGCAAAGTAAAATTGACCCCTTTGATCTCGTATTAAATTTCAACCTGGGGCTGAATCCCAATTCTTTTTTTATCCTTCAAACGATAACTCTCACCCGATATTTGTACCACATGACAGTGATGCAGCAACCGATCTAACATCGCAGCGGTCAACGTAACATCATCCGCAAACGACTTAGACCATTGGCTAAAGGGTAAGTTACTCGTCAATATCGTACTGCCTTTTTCATAACGCTTGGCAATCACGTTAAAGAACAGATTCGCTTCTTCACGTCCAAACGGTAAATAACCAATTTCATCGATAATCAGTAACTTTGGTCCCAGTACCGCACGTTGCATATAGGTTTTCAGTTTACCTTGCTGATAGGCTGTACTCAGTTGCAGCATGAGATCGGCGGCGGTAATAAACTTGGTTTTGACATTGTTCATGATGGCCTTATAGCCTAATGCCATAGATAAGTGCGTTTTCCCTACACCGCTAGCCCCGAGAAACACCACATTTTCTGCTCTAGCAATAAAGCTCAGGTTGAACAACTCGACCACCTGTGATTTGGGAGCACCCAGTGCATAATTAAAATCGTAACCTTCCAGGGTTTTCACTTGAGGCAGGCCTGAGAGTTTCATCAGGACCTGCTGGCTGCGCTGTTGCCTGGCAGCATATTCATGCGTCAAGATAGCTTCAACAAAGTCGGCATAACTTCCATCTTGACCTAATGTTTGTTGTGCATGATGTGACCATTGTGATGCGATGGCAGGCAGATTGAGCTTTTGGCAAAGTTGCTCTATACGGTCGTATTGCAGATTCATCAGGAAACTCCCAGCAACTGGTCATATACCGATAAGGGATGCTGCAAACTCTCGTAGGGCATGACATGCTCTGCTGCTGCAACAGGTACAGTGCTAGAACCTGTATCTGATTGCGGTAATGGCGTAAATTTTTGCTGCTCCTGTTGCAGTCGAACAGCCGGTTTTTCTTGCGTGGTGGCATGAATCCGCTGATTGGCGGTTTCATGCAGCCACCGGCCAATGTGGGCATTGGCGACATCAACATCTAACAGTAAACCCGAAGTCTTCAGGCTTGCTTTCAATGGCACAATAAAGCTTGATTTGAGGTATCCATTAAAGCGTTCAACTTTGCCTTTGGTCTGTGCACGGTAGGGCTTACATACGCGAGGACGAAAGCTGTATTTCTTGGCGCAGTCGAGCAGTTTGGGGTTCCATTTATGCTGCCCCTCCTGATAGGCATCCCGTTCAATCATGATCGTTTTAGCGTTATCAAACAGGATTTCTTGAGGTACTCCTGCAAAAAACTGAAATGCATTTTCTAGACCATCGATCCATGCATCCGTACGTTCATGATCATAAAATTTCACGAAAGTCGCTCTGGAATACCCTAATGTTGCGACAAAGGCTTTTAAAGTCGTGTTGTTGCGTCGAATTGTGGTGAAATCCACCTGCATTTGTTGGCCAGGTTGGGTTTCAAAACGAATGATCGGTTCTGGTTTAGCAACTGGTTTTAATGTTGCAAGATATTCCCTCAAGATCCTGATCTTTCCTGGATATCCCAACCTTAAAATTTCCTGGTAGAGCACAACAGCAGGAATCCATTCAGGATGAGCTGCGTTTACACGTTGGAGTAAATAGGGTTTGTATGGGTCAAGGATACTTATTCTAGGCTGTATACGCTGATACTGAGGTGTGGTGTTTTGCCGTAAATATTTACGTACGGTATTTCTGGATACCCCCAGTTCACGACTAATGGCTTTAATAGATTTACCTTGTTGATGAAGTATTTGGATTGTCACTGCTTGCTCCAAAGTTAACATGTTGAGCAGTCCAAAATGACCGCTATATTAACCAAGGGGGTCAGTTTTTAAATGCCATTAGGGGGTCATTTTTACACTGCCGCTAACAACGCCATTGCCGACGGTATTCAGGCTGATGTTTCTTACGCTTCCATTCACCTTCACCTAAAAATTTTAAACCCGTAGAGTCGACGAGTAGGTGTAACCCATCACGACTTTTCTGATAGCTTATCGCAATATCAATATGCTTTTGTCGTCTACAGAGGGTGGAGTAATCTGGTGCTGTCCAATTCAAGCCACAGAGTTTAATCAGGCTTTGAGCAAAGCCAGTGACCATACGTAAAGAAAGACGGAATAGAGATTTGATCATTAAACAGCATTGAATCGCTGTATCGGAATAAGTTTGATTTCGTCCGTGCTTGCCTTGTGGTTGTGCATACCATTGGGTCTTAGGATCAAACCAGATTGAAATATTTCCTCGCTTGATTAAAGCTTGGTTATACGAGGGCCAATTGGTTGTACGGTAAGTTTTAGGTGCAGGCTTCTTCATCTGGAAATTATATTGCTAAAGAAGCCCTCAAGAATAGCTTTGTGCAACAAAGCCTATCAAAACTGCACTTAACTTGGTCAGGACTTCAAGTGATTTTTTTTGCATTTCCAATTTTTTTCTATCGTAACCATCTCAGCTGATACTGGCTGTATAAACTCAATACTGTTGAAATGGCTAATTTTTAAATTTACAACTTAGGCTCAACAGAATCTGTTAAGCCTAAAAAGGCAGATCATGAAGATAAAAATATTGTTGATTCTGATATGGATGAAATTTTAGATCCATCAGAAGATCAGTTACCGTTCTGGTAAGCATTTTTCCCTTTAACACTTTTTAATTCAATATGTATGATAAATAGCAGTACCCAATATTTAAAAAAATATTGGATACTCAATTATAAATTTCCACAGTGGAAATTTATAATTTTTATGGGTGGTCATCTAAACCGGCAAGAAATTCTTCTAACTTTTCAATCTTTTCTTGATTAAATTCAGCATTTAAACTGGTGCGAATATTTAGGACTGTTTTCCCATTGAGACTTTTCTCGATCTTAATCGAACCAAATTTAAGACCATTTTTATTTTTTAAGATCATTTTGTTTACTAGAGAGGCATTTTCGATGCTTTGATCTTGTTTTTTAGCTGTCTCTTGTACCGTTAATGCTTTTTCTATTTGATAAATGAATTTTTTTGATGGACGATTTGTTTCTGTAAATTCATTTAGGTACTTTTTCCATATGGTTAACGTGGTATCTTCAACTAGTTGATGGTTAAACTTTAAAACCAGTTTATTTAATTCAGTTAACAATTGTTGTGCGGTTGCACCTGAAATCGCTTTGGGGTGGATTTTTAGATCTTCTTTTATATAGTTTGGCAGTTTATAAAAGCTCATTAATCTAAAGTATTTAGATTGATCTAATTGATATTTTTGAGTAATAAATTCTATATTTTGTATAGTATAACCAAACTCATCGCAGTGTTTTTGTATAGCATTGACTAATTCAAAATCACTAAGATTTGACCGATGTAAATTGTCAATCAATGAAATTAAAGCTGTCTTTTCTGTAGATTTATCATCTCGAATAATTGCACGAATAGTCTTATGTTTTAATACATCACGAACAGCTCGAAACCTTTTTTCTCCACCAACAAGCTCATATGTTTCTTCTTTTTTGATCACAACAATCGGATAAATTTGCCCATTCGTTTCAATACTTTTGGCAAGCTTTTCAACATCTTGTAAAACTTTGTCTGTAATAATGCGAGGTTGATGCTCTGAGAAGTCAATAAGCTCTATAGGTAGATCAACAATATTATTTTCAGTCGATGATACCAATGCAACTTTGCCTGTTCCTGCTGCATTAATAAATGCTTGTTCCATTTCAAAGGCATCATCAAAATCGACAATGAGTGGTTTTTTCGCCATTACAGGATCTCCACCAAAAATTCATTTAATTCATCTTTTGCTTTACTACTACCCATTTCTAATACTGATTTTCCTTCGATCATTGCATCGCGAAATTGTTTGCGATCACGCACAATGGTATTTAGTGTTTTCACAGACTTGACTTGTTGTAGCAACTCTAAAGCAGCATCAATTTCTGTAGATTTGGTATTGGTTGGTGCTTTATTTAAGACTACAAAAGTTTCTAATTTCTTATTTACTTGCTTAGCAGCATTTACCAATCTAAGCACAAATGGCAGCACTTCGATATCTGTTTGACTAGGTTGCGTTGGAATAATAAGAACATCTGCTATTAATAATGCTGAACGAAACTCAGCTGAATCACGTCCTGCAACATCCAATACAATATATTTATTATTATTTTTTAACTGTTGTAGTTTTTCTTTTAAATTATCTTTGAGCGAAATGGTTGTAATCGAGTCTTGTGTTCTACGTTTACTCCATTTTATAGAGGATTGTTGATCATCTCCATCTACAAGAATAGTCTGACCTTTTTTGCTCAGAGCAACAGCTAAATTGGTTGAGAGTGTGGTCTTTCCAACGCCACCTTTCTGATTGGCAATTACGTATATTGTCATGGATTAAATATATAAAAATTAAATTTATATTAGCATAATTTTAAAAATTAAAAAAATATTTTTAAATTTACACTGTGGAAATTTAAAAAACTAAAAGCCTTTTTTTTCTTTTGTTTAGTCCCGGCATTTGATGGATCGGATCAATCTTAAAAAGTTCAGGTTCATCTATCCACTGTTTGCAGATGAATTCGTAGGGAGTCAGGCCCCTGAGTGTTTTGAGTCTGCGGTCGAAGTTGTATGTAGCAATAAAATCAGCAAGGTGAATGCATAGCTGAGTGTGATCGTCGTAAGGCTTTGTTGCACAAACCTATCTGTAAAGGGTTTTTCAGCGATATAATTTTCAAATGAAGAAGCCTACACACAAAATCTACCGCACAACCAATTGGCCCGCATATAACCGAGCACTCATGAGTCGCGGAAATATTGCCATTTGGTTTGATCCTGCTACGCAATGGTATGCGCCATCAAAAGGCAAACAAGGGCGAAATCAAACCTACTCCGACGCAGCCATCCAATGCTGCTTAATGATTAAATCCTTATTCCGTCTGTCTTTACGTATGGTTACTGGCTTTGTGCAAAGTCTGATTAAACTTTGCGGATTAAATTGGATAGCTCCAGATTACACCACGCTTTGTAGAAGACAAAAGCATATTGATATTGTAATCAGCTACCAAAAAAGTAGCGATGGGCTGCATCTACTCATGGACTCTACAGGCATGAAGTTTCTAAGTGAGGGCGAATGGAAACGCAAGAAACATGGAGCTGAATATCGTCGCCAATGGCGTAAACTACATATTGGTATAGATGCTAAAACCCTGCAAATACGAGCAGTTCAGCTTACAACCAATAATGTCAGTGATTCACAGGTGCTTGGTGATTTACTTAATCAGATTCCACAAGATGAGCGGATTGACTCTGTTTATACCGATGGAGCTTATGACACCAAGCAATGCCGTCAGGTCATTGCAGATCGGCAAGCGCATG
>NZ_JALGQY010000019.1:0-61241 GCF_022809915.1 Acinetobacter lwoffii
GACCATAGCAAGAGTGAACCACCTGATCCCTTCCCGAACTCAGAAGTGAAACCTCTTAGCGCTGATGGTAGTGTGGGATTACCCATGTGAGAGTAAGTCATCGCCAGCTCATTATTCTAAACACCCTCTGTCAAATGGCAGGGGGTGTTTTTTTATGCGTGGGAATTTAGATAAGATATTTAACATATCTATCTCAAAGCTGATCAGATTCTTCTGAGGCAGATGATTTCTGTCAATTTGTTTGACCTAGTAGGATCTCTGTAAGGCTGGCTCTAAAAGAGTTTATAAGCTGATCTTGTAAATTTTGGCACATAAAAAACCAGCGAATCGCTGGTTTTTTTATTGCAGATCATTTTAGCCAAACACACGCATTACGGCTGCGATTAATACCCAAAGAATGGCAATCGCTACGATAGGTTCAACAATCTTTGCCCATGTTGGGGTGTCTACAACAATGACTTCTTCGATATCTTGATGCTGCTGATTCTGGCTTACCATTTGATTAAACTCCTTCATTGATGCTTCTAATGATAGCTCTTCTTGCACAATTGGTTTAGAGCCTTTGAGTTCTGTTAGCTTGTTTGTTGTCCAAACCCAATCATCTGCTTGACCAGATAAATGTTCAATTTGCCCGGTTAGTAATTCCTGAATGCTATGGATATTATGGTTGCCGGTATCATGCAGTTGTTTTAATTCAATAAGCTGTAAATGAAAAATTTCTGAAGTACTGTGCTCAAGCTGAGCTCGATCCAAAGTAGATTGATTTTCCGGGCTGGTAGCGAGGTGACGCACGATTTCCAAGATATATAATTCATCAGGATGATTGATTTCATTATAAATTTTTTGTGGGTTATGACGCCATTCAGTAATAAGTTTACCTAAAGTTAAGGCATTGATTTCTGATATATATTTTCGTCTTTCTTCTTTTGTATAGTCTTTTAGAAGCTCAGGCTTTTGAGTCTCTATCTGTTCAACAAAATATTGTACTAAATCAAAAGCCATTCACTTGCTCCATTATTTTTAATCTAATAGTCTTAAAGTCGGTTTTTTCTTTGGTTGTTCAGTTTGTTCTTCAGTGCTTGATTTTAAAGCATCTTCATCATTTTGTGTATGCTCATATTCACTTGGATCAAAGAATAAACCTTGACCATTTTCACGTGCATAAATACCGAGTACTGCTGCCATAGGAACATAAATATCACGAGAAACGCCACCAAAGCGAGCCGAGAAGCTAATGGCATCATTGCTCATATGCAGCGCATGTACGGCATGTGGCACAATATTCAGGACAATCTGTCCGTCTTTAATAAACTGCTCAGGAACCATGGTATTTGGGCGTGTGGCATCCACCAGCAGGTAAGGCGTCATATTGTTATCGCAAACCCACTCATAGATTGCACGTGCCATATAGGGACGGGTAGGGCTAAGGTTGAATTCTTGTTCGGACATGAGGTTTCTCTACGGGTGCTTGAGTTGCGCTGAATAACGGTTCTTTTCCTGTAATGTCATGGATTTTACAAAGGCAGGACGACTGAAAATTCGTTGGCAATATAAATAAAACGGACGGCATTGCTGCTGTGGTAATTCTACGCCCATCTGTTTCAGACGGATAAAAATTGGTGCCAGCATACAATCCAGGATACTAAATTGTTCAGACATAAAATAGGGAAAATGCTGGAATAGTGGCATCAGTGAAATCAGGATATCCTCTAACTGCTTTTGTGCCTGAGTTCTGGCTTTCTTATCCAGCGTATCAGGATGGCGTAACATGATATCAGCCAGCTTTAACCAGTCATTTTCAAAGCGCCAGATGTATTGTCGTTGCTCTGCGCGGGGCATTGGGGCATCGGCATATAGTTTATTCTGACGATAACGATCATCTACATATTCTGAGATAATTGAAGTATTAAATAATTTGAGTTCATTTTCGATCAGCATCGGCAATTGATTATAAGGATTAAGGCTGGCCAGATCCTCATCATCGGCATCCACCAAAATCAGGTTATATTTAATCTGTTTTTCGGTAAGCACATAGCGAATCCAATGGGAACGAAAGTCATCGGCATGACTATAGAGAGTGATTCCTTGAAGAGGCGCGCTTTCGACTGACATAAATCCTGATGAGCTTCTAATGAATAGACTAGGATACTAAAATTCAACCTAAAAAGCACCAGGCATCAAAGATCAATCGGCTTGAGCCGAGGTAGATTATAAGAAAAACAACTGGAGGAAAATAAGATGCTGATCAAGCTTCCTGTCATTTTGCTGTTTATCTGTATTGGGATCGCAAATTATTATTTGATGAAGTCATTCTGGTGTCATGAGGGGGTATGGGGGAAAGATGTGCACGAACAATAAAAAGAAAATAGTTCTAAATGAGCAACTAACCACCATAAAAAAACCCTGGAAAATCCAGGGTTTTTTTGTCCGATTCGGTAAACGAATTAACGTTTAGAGAATTGAGGACGTTTACGAGCTTTACGTAAACCAAGTTTCTTACGTTCAACTTCACGAGCATCACGAGTAACGAAACCAGCTTGACGAAGAGCAGGTTTAAGAGTTTCGTCAGAAGCGATCAATGCACGAGTAATACCGTGACGGATAGCGCCTGCTTGACCACCAATACCACCACCAGCAACAGTGATGTAAAGGTCATATTTGTCAGTAGCTTCAAGAAGCTCAAGTGGTTGGTTAACAACCATACGAGCAGTTTCACGACCGAAATACTGTTCAAGAGTACGGTTGTTAATTACGAGTTTACCAGTACCAGCTGATAGGAAAACACGTGCAGTTGCGGTCTTACGGCGACCTGTACCATAATTAGTAGCCATGTGCTGTTATCCCTTAGATGTCCAAAACTTGTGGCTGTTGAGCAGCGTGTGGATGCTCAGTACCTGCATACACTTTCATTTTCTTGATCATTGCATAACCAAGAGGACCTTTAGGTAACATACCTTTAACAGCTTTTTCTAGAACTGCTTCTGGTTTGTGAGCGATTAACTTTTCAAAGTTAGTCTCACGGATACCACCAGGGAAACCAGTGTGGCGATAGTATTTCTTATCTTGTGACTTTTTACCAGTCACAGTGATTTCTTCAGCATTGATAACAACGATGTAGTCGCCAGTGTCAACGTGAGGAGTATAAGAAGTTTTATGCTTACCGCGTAAACGACGAGCGATTTCAGTCGCAAGGCGACCTAAAGTTTTGCCAGAAGCATCAACAACGTACCAGTCGTGTTGAACTTCAGCTGGCTTAGCGCTGAGAGTTTTCATTAAACCACTACCTATTATAGTTGGTTTGGACTATGGAATCTGTCCAAACTAAAGGAGACGCGATTCTAAACGAATACGTGAAGAATCACAAATGAAAATTAAAATTTCAAGCGCTGTATTTTATCTAATCTCCCTGGTGAAAGAAAGACCTAAGCCTTTATATGCTACAAAAACTGCAACTATATTTGTAACCATAGTTTCAATGGTATCAAAATATTGATTTATAAGTACTCTTTGCAATGATTACTACAGCGTAGGCGTGATCGGGTTATAATATTTCTCAGCTTTGCCAAATTGAGAAGATGATGCTGCCTTTATATGTCACCAGTGGGGAACCTGCCGGAATTGGTCCTGATATTTGCCTGAGTCTTGCAGATCGTGTTAATGAGCGCCCAATTGTGGTATTGGCGGATATTCATATGCTCGAGCAACGTGCTCAGGTACTCAAATTATCGGTTGAGCTGATTGAATATCAAGGACAGGAGTCATCTTCAGGCATCGGTCAGCTATTTGTAGAGCATGTTCCCGTGCAGCAAGACGTCGTATTGGGTGAGCTGAATCCGAACAATGCGGCTTATGTACTGGAGCAACTGCGTCGATCCGCAGACTATGCCATGTCAGGAAAAAGTGTCGGCGTCGCGACTGCGCCTGTACAAAAGTCCGTGATAAATGAAGCGGGCATTTCTTTTAGTGGTCATACCGAGTATTACCAGGAATTTGCTGGTGTTCCACGTGTAGTCATGATGCTGGCCACCAAAACTTTACGCGTGGCCTTGGCCACTACCCATCTTCCGCTTCGTGCCGTGGCAGATGCGATTACGCCTGAACGCTTGCATCAGGTGATTGATATTCTGATTCACGACCTGAAATCCAAATTCAAGATTGAACAGCCGAATATACTGGTTTGCGGTTTAAATCCGCATGCCGGGGAGGGCGGTTATTTGGGGATGGAAGAAATTGAAGTGATCAATCCGGTACTCGAAAGCTATCGTGCCCAAGGTATCAACATGAGTTTAAGCCTACCTGCTGATACTTTATTTACTCCAGAAAACCTAAAAGATGCTGATGCTGTTCTGGCGATGTATCACGATCAGGGCTTACCTGTGTTAAAATCACAGGGCTTTGGTGAAGCCATTAATATTACCCTCGGCTTACCGTTTATTCGAACTTCTGTTGATCATGGCACAGCACTCTCCCTTGCGGGGACGGGACTTGCGAAAAGTTCCAGCCTGCACGTTGCTGTCGATTTAGCCCTCGATCTGGCGCGCCACTGATTATTGTTCATCACTCACGTTGGAAATGTTTTTATGTATCAAATTAATGCCTTAAACCCAAAAGATGAAGGGCATCAGGCTCGAAAAAGATTTGGTCAAAACTTTTTACATGACCAGCGTGTCATTGCCAAAATTGTACGCTCAGTCAATCCGCGTCCAGGTCAGAACATTCTGGAAATTGGCCCGGGTCTGGCCGCTTTGACTTCACCTTTAATTGGTGAATGTGATGCCTTAACCGTACTTGAGCTGGATCGTGATCTGGCTGCTGGCCTGCCGGGTCGTGTGCCGCATCCGGAACGTTTAACCATTATTGAAGCCGATGCCTTGAGATACGATTATTCTCAGTTGTTCCAGGAAGATCGTCCATTACGTGTGGTCGGTAACTTGCCCTATAATATTTCAACGCCACTGTTATTCCATCTCTTGGAATTTGGTGACAAAGTGCAAGACATGCATTTCATGCTGCAAAAAGAAGTGGTAGACCGCATTACCGCATCACCCAATACCAAAGAATATGGCCGTCTGTCGGTGATGATTCAATATTTCTGTAAACCGACTTTCTTGTTCGAAGTGCCACCTGGATCTTTTAATCCACCACCAAAAGTGACCTCAGCAGTGTTCCGTTTGGAGCCTTATAAAGTTAAACCGATTGTGGCGAAGAATGAAAAAGCGCTAGCACGTCTGGTATCTCATGTCTTTACCCAGCGTCGTAAAACTCTGCGTAACAGCTTGAAGGGTATGCTGGTTGAAGAGGGTTTTGAAAAAGCGGGTGTTGATCCGATGGCACGTCCAGAAACCCTGACCCTTGAACAGTTTGTTGCACTTTCAGATCAAATGGTGGCTTAAATTACGATGAACCGCACTGCTCGATATAATTATGTGATTGGGGATGTTCAAGGCTGTTTTGAAGCCTTGAAAGCTTTACTCAAGGAAATCCAGTTTGATGCAGAACAAGATTTTATCTGGTTTGCTGGAGATTTGGTTGCACGTGGTGAAAACTCAATTGCAGCATTGCGGTTTATCAAAAAGCTGGCTGAGCAAGGTGCGGCTGCGACGGTCTTGGGAAATCATGATTTGACTTTGCTGGCTTATGCCCGCGGCATCAAACCGGTGAAAGAAAAAGACAATGTTCGTGATGTGATTGATGCGATCGACAGTGATGACTTGATTGACTGGCTGCGCAAACAGCCAATGTGTCTATTTCCAAATGAGCAGACTATCCTGACGCATGCTGGGATTCCGAATATCTGGAGTGCAGAAAAAACTGCTCAATTGGCACAAGAAGTCGAAGCGATCATTGCTCATGATGACTTCGAGGTGCTGGATGATTTTCTGAAAGAAATGTTCGGGAAAGAACCCGCACTTTGGTCGGATCAGCTACAAGGCCATGAACGTATTCGCTGTATCGTGAACTACCTCACCCGAATGCGTTTAACTGACGCTGAGGGACGTCTGGAATACAGCTTTAAAGATGCGCTGGATGATCCGATGCCGGAAGGATTTAAACCTTGGTTTGAGTTTGAATCACAGGCCGCACAAACTCATCAGATCCTGTTTGGTCACTGGGCCGCCTTGAACGGTAAAACCATTTCGAACAAGATTCAGAATGTAGATGGCGGTTGTGTCTGGGGTAATCAACTCATGGCATTCCGCCTAGAAGATCAGCAGATGTTTGCAGTGGATAATCCGGTGATGTAAGTAAAGCTATTAAAAAAGCCACGTGATTACGTGGCTTTTTTAGTTTTAAAATTTAGTCTGCTCGAATCCAGGTCTGGTTACGGCCTAGAACTGAAACGCCTATGCTGGCACGTAAGGTTAAACGTTTACCGGTATTGTTTAAACGCATTTTTGCATCATAAATTTTACCTGCCAATGGATCGATAATACGACCTTTGTCATAATTTTTGGTACCTTCAACCAGTTTTAGGCCTTTTAAAATGGTCATGCCTAAAATAGGCTGATTGGTATAAGGTGCAGGGCAGTTATTGCATTTTTCACGTGGATTATAGTCTGGGCGAGGCGTGATTTTTACAATTTTGCCTGAATAGGTATTATTTGCTTCTTTGCTAATGACGATAATCGCTTTAGCCGCCCCCGTTTTATCATCAATTTGTTGCCAGGTCCCGGTAATATCGTCTGCCCAAAGATTGCCCATACATCCTGCTGTAAGCGCGGCAAGTAATATTTTTTTAAACATAGAGAGTCATTCCAAAGAATTTTTATCATCGCCCGCTCATGTTAGAAATCTTACTAAAATAGTCAACACTTATCTGAATACTATAGAGTTGATGCACTATAAAAAAAGCTGCCAAGTTGGCAGCTTTTTCGAATAATGAGAATTAGGTGTTAATCTTGGCGAATCCAGGTCTGGCTACGGCCTAAAGCGGACACACCGACATAACCACGTAAGGTTAAACGTTTGCCATTGGCATTCAGACGCACTCGAGCATCATAAATTTTACCTGCTAATGGATCAATCACTTTACCTTTCTCATAATTATTGGTGCCTTCCACATGTTTTAAGCCAGTCAATACATCCATGCCCAAGATCGGCTGGTTGGTATAAGGTGCAGGACATTTACTACAGGTTTTCTGTGGGGTATAGCCTGGACGTGGAGTTACTTTAATAATTTTTCCAGCAAAAGTCCCATTATCATTTTGACGAATTTCAATAATCGCTTTTGGTGAGCCGGTTTTATCATCAATTTGCTGCCAGATGCCAGTCAGATCCTGCGCATAAGCAGTCCCAGTCATCAGTGCAGCGACGAACATTAATCCTAATTTAGTTTGTTTCATTATATTTATTCCTTTTTTATAGATGAATAAAATATCCTCAACACAAAAGTGCTGTTTTTATTAATCCTGGCGAATCCAGGTTTGTGTGCGACCAATCGCAGATATTCCGATATATCCACGTAAAGTCAGTCGTTTCCCATTGGCAGAAATCCGCCCTTTTAAATCATAAATTTTGCCGGTGAGTGGATCGAGTACCCGGCCATGTGCATAGTTATTTTTGGTGGTGGGTTTCAGTCCTTTAATAACGTCTAATCCCAAAATCGGTTTATCGGTATAAGGTGATGGACATTTGACACATTTTTCTCGTGGTGTATAACCTGGGCGAGGTGTGACTTTAGTAATCGTTCCGGTATACGAGCCATCAGCCTGAGTTTTCATTTCAATCAATGCTTTAGGTGAACCAGTTTTATCATCAATCTGTTGCCAGAGACCAGATAACTCCTGAGCAAAAGCCATAGAGCCTGTGAATAAAGAAGCTGAAAAAACAGTTAAAATTGCGATTTTATACATGCGATATCCTTATCCTTATTTTTTTATGAACATTCACCTAATTCCATGTGGTGAACGATGATGCAAACTACGTTAATACACTTTCATAATCTATATTGCATGAAAAAAGCATATGTTTAATATTCATACAACTTAATGCATTAAAATGCAAGCTTCTATCTACTAAAGCATAACTCCATCACATTTTTTTAATTAAGCAGGAATTAATCCTGCTTAATCCAGGTTTGACTACGGCCAAGGGCTGATACCCCGATATAACCACGTAGAATAAGACGTTTCCCATTGGCACTTAATTTTGCCTTGGTGTTATAAAGATTCCCTGATAATGGATCAAGCAGCTTGCCTTGAGCAAAACTGTTATTGCCGACGTGCT
The DNA here is from genome assembly GCF_022809915.1 of Acinetobacter lwoffii. GTDB lineage: Bacteria > Pseudomonadota > Gammaproteobacteria > Pseudomonadales > Moraxellaceae > Acinetobacter > Acinetobacter lwoffii_M. Next base: position 8,227 of record NZ_JALGQY010000019.1, read on the forward strand.
TTAAGCCAGTGAGCACATCCAGGCCGAGAATAGGTTTATTGGTATAAGGTGCAGGACAGGACACACAGTTTTCTTTCGGGGTATATCCAGGACGCGGGGTGATTTTTGTGATCTTGGCAGCATAGACGCCGGAAGCCGTCTCACGAATTTCGAGGAATGCTTTAGGTGAACCAGTTTTGTCGTCAATATTTCTCCATGTCCCTGAAAGGTCAGAGGCCAAAGCCAGATGGCTGAAAGAGGCTAAAAGTAAAGTTGAAAAGAATTGAACCTTTTTCATATATCTGTTCCTAGGTGAGATTAGTGTTCTTACTCTATAGTAAGAACGATTACCCTATAAAACAAATGAATAATTTGATTCACTAGTCACATTTTTTGCAAATAAAGTATAAAAGTTGGCAACCAGATCGCGGTAAAGACCGCATTTACCGCCATGCCAAAAGCAGCATAACGACCTGCAACACTGCCGCGCTGCCAGGCCTGAGCTGTGCCGATGGCATGTGCGGCCAGTCCTAAAGCCAGTCCGGAGGCACGTTCATCATTGATATGTCTCAGAATAAATGGAGAAAAAGCTGCACCAATCACACCAGAAAGAATCACGATCAGAATGACCATGCTGATGGGTGCATCCAGCAGGGTGGCAATATTAATCGCAATTGGAGTAGTCACGGCACGGGTAGCAAACGCCATAATGTCTGCAGAGGACATATGGAGCAGATAAGCCAGTCCCATCGGTAAGGCGACAGCACTGATACTGGCAAAAACCAAAATGCCGATAATGGCTTTGAGCGGCAAGTCATCGTAGCGCATCGCGGCCAGAGGGATAGCCAATGCGACGGTCACATAGCCGAGTAAATGGTTGAAGAGAGGATTAACTTCATCCATGTAATTTTCATAGGGAATGCCGAGCGCAAATAAAATCGCCAGTACAAAGAACATGCTGAACACGATGACGGGAATTTGCGGAATGAACCGGTTACAGGGTTTGGCAATCAGATAGGCGATGAGGGTAACCGCAAAGCCATACAAAATAGATAACATGCGGAACTCCTATAACCAGCGCTTGGCCATTTTGGCGTAAATCCATAAAGGAATCAGGGTGCTGAAAAACATGATGAACAGAAAGGCCGGAATTTTCTGGCCCATATGTACCAGCATCATCAGTGCACCTGCACTGACAGGCAGGAAAGCAAAGGCGCTTTCCTTCATCAGTTTGTTATTGGTATCCACGAGGCGAGCGGGGAGTTTGCCAAAGTAGCGCCAGGTAAACAGCGCAATTAAAAGGCTCAATAACCCGACCAGATTGCCTAATTCAGGATGATTCAGTTGGGTCATTAACCAGACCGAAGCTTCCCGAAAGACAATAATCAGTAACAGGGTGCCGATCCATGCTGGCCAGTCTATTCGTTTTATCCAGTTCATTGCTATGATCATTAATATTAATAAGTTTACTTATCAAGTTTTACTCGATCTTTGACTGGATTTCAAACGCTTCCAGTGGACGCTGAAATTGCTGCGCCTGTTTGCCTAGAATTTCATCTAAAGGTAAATGCGCCTGTTTAATCAACTGTTCCAATTTTTGTGGGGCAATTCGAATATGAAGATGCAGCTGGCCTTCATCATCATAATGTTCAGACTGAATCACATTCAAGCTGTACAGCTGGTTGCGCAGCTTGCCATAGGCGGGTTTGAGAATTAAATCGAAGGACTGCAGTTGCCCCATCAAAGATTCATGTACCGCTTTACGCAGCAGGTCGATACCTTCGCCAGTATGTGCCGAGACATAGACGCGTTCCGGTTCACCCGGGCGTCGATAAATAATTTTGGCTTCTTCACCGCTACAGTCAATTTTATTGTAAACCTGAAGGATGGGAACATCGGCCCCAATTTCTTTCAGCACTTTTTCAACGGCTTCAATCTGTTCCAGCATCTCTGGGCTGCTTGAATCAATGACATGCAGTAACAGCGTGGCTTCTACGGTTTCCTCCAAAGTCGCCTTAAAGGATTCCACCAGCGAATGGGAAAGGTTACGGACAAAACCGACCGTATCGGCCAGCACCAGATTGCCAATCCCATCCCATTCCAGACGCCGTAAAGTAGGGTCCAAGGTTGCAAACAGCTGATCGGCTGCATAGACATCGCTGTTGGCGAGTAAATTAAACAGGGTAGACTTACCAGCATTGGTATAACCCACCAAAGATACCGTCGGCACAGCCGCTTTTTGACGAGCCACACGGCCTTGCATCCGGGTCTGGCGGACTTTATCAATGCGTGCCTTGAGTTGTCCCATACGGATACGCAGCAAACGGCGGTCTGTTTCCAGCAGGGTTTCACCCGGGCCACGTAAACCAATCCCGCCTTTCTGGCTGTCGAGATTGCCACGACTACGAATTAAACGCGAAGATAAATGTTGTAGCTGTGCCAGTTCGACTTGCAGCTTACCTTCATAAGTACGGGCACGCTGGGCAAAAATATCCAGAATCAGTTCGGTACGATCGACCACGCGGCATTTAATCACCTGTTCCAGATTACGGGCTTGGGCTGGGGTTAGGGCATGGTCAAAAATGACCAGATTGGCCTCCAGCTCTTCAACACGTTCAGCGATTTCTTCTGCCTTGCCGGAGCCGATAAAAAATTTGGCATCGGGTTTCACCCGCTGAGCATAAATATGTTCGAGAATTTCAGTATCTGCAGACTGGGCCAGCAAACGAAACTCTTCAGCATCAAGGTCATCCAGCATTTGTACGCTGACACTCACCAGAATGACGCGCTCTCTCCCTCGATGTTGTTGTAAATATTCCACTCAGGCCAATCTCCACTTGAAAACTTTAGTGTAGTTGAAAAAGGGCTGAGCAGATACTGAATTAGCGCGGCTTTGGTTTAAAGTGCGCTGATAAACAGTTGTACAAGTGTTACCAGTACCACGGCATAGATAACGGTGCCGCCCAAAATATATTTGAGCACTTGTAAAGGTTGAGGTGTGTCGTTCGCGGGCTGGGTTTGATCTGGCATGGCTACGATCCTTTTCAATCTAATATTTCGATAGTTTTAGTTTGAATGATTTTTTAATCCAATTAAAATTGAAGATATAGATGTTATTGGCCGATTTTTATTATCAATGCAAGTTGCGAATGAACAGTATAGAATGAGTTTAATTCGTGGATATTCCCTGTATCTCGCTTAGGATTTAATGACGTTTTTATGAACTCGACTGTACAAAACCAGACTCCAGATATCGAAGGCTTGGCCAAGTTTTTCCTGTATAGCCGGAAAATCACAGCTTCATTGGCTACCATTAGTGAAGGGTTTTACTTGGTTTTTCGTCATGGCTTATATAAAAATCCGAATAACCCGACCAATACGCGCTATGTGCAACATTTTTGCCGTCAGTTATGCAAAGTATTCAATATCGAAGTGAAGGTGCATGGCGAGATTCCACGTGAACCCGCCTTATGGGTCAGTAATCATGTGTCTTGGCTGGATATTGCCGTTCTGGGTTCCGGAGCGCGCGTATTTTTTCTGGCGAAAGCAGAAATCGAGAACTGGCCGATTCTAGGCAAATTGGCCAAGGGTGGGGGTACCTTATTTATTAAACGGGGTTCAGGAGATTCCGTCAGGATTCGTGAACAAATTACTGGTTTTCTCAAACAGAATATTCCAGTGCTGTTCTTTCCTGAAGCGACGACTTCTGATGGGCGAGCCATCAAAAAAGTGCATGGCCGGATTTTAGGCGCCGCGATTGAAGCGCAGCGTCCTGTACAAATCTGTCTGATTTGTTATGTGAATCAGCAGGGCGAACTGGATATGGTTGCGCCGTTTGTCAATGACATCAGTTTTGCTGCCCATGTCAAAAAAGTACTGGAAATGCCGCAAGTCATTGCACATTTAGTGGCTTTACCTGCAATTGCCACGGAAGGGCATACGGTTGAAAGCCTCACCCGTGTGGTTCAGGAAAAAATGCAGACAGGTTTGGTTGAACTTCAGTCACGGGTATTAAAAAAGCCTCAATAAGATAATCCGAGTTAGTTTGTAAATTGATCGACTTTAATTTTTTTATACATGGATTATAGAGGATACGTGGAAACGTCACCCGCAACTGTCTGAGGCAGGACGATATTAAAAAATGATTGTTTTTGCGATGAATCTGATCGTTGATCATAGTGGACGAGTTTTGCGGGTGAAAAATGGTTTTGGCTACTTTTGCCGAAACAAAAGTAGCATATAGACTATAATCGTTTAATTTAAAATGAAAAGATGCTGTTGTTCACTGAAAATAATTAAGGAGTTTTTTCTAAACTCGTTAATTGACGCCATTATTCCATAAGAAACTTTTTAGGATTGCTGTTCAAAGAATCAAGCTTACATAAAACCTTCAATCGGCAGCCACGACAACAGTTTAAGTCCAGCTTTCTGATACCATTTCATTTTTGGTTCTTTGGTAAATGTTTGAACGTCACCATTGGCTTTCTTGATTTTCCAGTTAATGTTCTGATTCGCATCCAGCACCAGTTTATAAGCATATTTGCTTAAATTTTTGTCCATGGTGTCGTGTACTGCACGTGCCAAAGACGGACTGTTTAGCAATACGCCAATTTCAGTATTCAAATAGGCTGAACGCGGATCAAAGTTAAAAGAACCAATAAATACCTGTTTTTGATCCAGCGCCATTAACTTGGCATGCAGGCTAGAACGACTCAGTCCTTTCAAGCTGACTTTGGCTTTTTTCGAAATTTCCTCAGTATTGGCATTTAGGTGATTAGCTTCTGGCGCTGCCAAGAACTCATACAGCTGCACCCCATCTTCCAATAGATCTTGACGATATTTGGCATAAAAGGCATGCACCACAGCAACGTCATTGGCCTTAAAAGAGTTGGTCAGGACGCGAACCTTGATATTTTCATTCGCCAGTTTCTTTAAACGGTCTGCACCAATTTTTTCCGGAACAAAATAGGCAGAGACAATATCGACACTTTGTTCAGGTTTTTCCAGACGCTGTAATAACTGGAAATTGAGATGTTCTTCGGTTTTGGCCTTGGCCTTGATTTTGCTCGGGGGATCTTTGACCACTTCAGCGTCCACCCAATCCAGCTGAATGTTTTGTTCCAGCCATTGGTCAAAGGCTCTGGAGCGATTGGCCAGATCCAGATAATTTTGAGTCGCTGGATCCTGACTATGGGTTTCTAGCTGTTGTTTTAAGCTTGGAAAACGTAAACCATGATGGCGTGGATTCACAACCTCTTGCACCGGATAGGCATAATCATCATTCCAGTATTCATCGAAGGAATGAATGATTTCATCCGATGCCGCACCGACCAGCATTACATCGACATCGGAGAACTGATAGCTTTCACTGACATTATAATACTGGTTACTCATATTGCGCCCGCCAATCAAGGCAATCTGGTTATCGGCAATAAAGCTTTTATTGTGCATGCGGCGGTTAATGCGCTTTAAATCCAGCACCATGTCCATGGCGCGGTATTTACGAAAGCGATAGGGATTATACAGTTTGACATCGATATTTTGATGCTGGTTTAAGGCCAGATAAATCCCTTCCATTTTCTTGGCATTATTGTCATCCATCAGCAGGCGCACTTTTACGCCACGATCTGCTGCCTGAATAATCGCATGCAGGGCGAGGGAACCGATCCGGTCGTTATCCCAGATGTAATATTGCAGATCCAGACTACGTTCCGCTTTATTAATCAGCTGAATCCGCGCAGCCAGTGCTTCAAGCGGATCATACAGCACGCGATAACCAGTCAACCCGATGTTCTGATCACGTAAAGGTTCAACAATTTGTGCCAGGCTGGTTTGCGATGTATCCGTTTCAAATGCCATCTGGCTTGGCTGTTCGGTTTGCTTGGGTAAGGTGCTACATGCAGGCAGACCCAGTACCAGGCTACAGCTCAGTAAAATGCCGGCTTTATAGCGATGAGTGCGCATAAAACCTGAGGATTGAAGATGAACTTGATCGCGGGGAGCAGTGGCCATATAAGTCGAAGAATGAAAAATTAGAATTGAGTATAATTGCCAGCTATGAAAAGATAAATATAAAGCCAGTAATCTGCTGCTCGACTGAATAAGGCCAATTTATGTGGGATTCGAATTCCGTACTGTTTTATTTTTACTTGGGAATGGCGATTTTAGCCATCTGGGCTGTGGCTCAGGCATGGTCGAGCCAATCACGTACCGAAACCATTCATCCCTTTAAAGCTTTTGGTCATTTGCTGGCGTTTTATCTTGCCTATTTATTAATCCCTTTGGTTTTCTTCAGTATTTATGCTGGATGGACAGGTTATTATTCACTGCATGAAGCCATTTTTGTATTTTTACTCAGTGGGGTTTTGACTTATGCACGCTTTATCGAGCCGCATCTAATTCAAGTGAAAACGACAAAATATCAGATCAATGCAGATAAACGTTTAAAGCAGCCAGTAAAAATCGCCCTGATTGCAGATTTGCATATCGGTCTGTTTTCGGGCCATGAGCGGCAGTTGCGACAAATTGTACACAAATTAAATCATATTCAACCTGATTTGGTGGTGGTTGCTGGCGACTGGACTTACGAGCCAGAAAATAAACTGGCACAGGAACTGGCGGTTTTAAAAGAGATTCACGCTCCGGTCTATTCGGTCAATGGCAATCATGACGAACAATATCCCGGACCGCCGATTCGGGAACTGTTGCACTATGCACTACAAGTCAATCAGGTCATGGATATTGAAGGTCAAATTGTCGAATTTGATGAATTCCGACTTTTGGGCGTGGGTGATCTCTGGGCTGGAAAAGCCGACATGCGCAGTTTGCCAGACTTGCCTCAGGACAAGCCTTGGGTCATTCTTTCGCATAACCCGGATACGGTCGATATGATTCCGAAACTGCCGACACGTCCTTTAATGCTGTCCGGGCATACCCATGGCGGACAGGTGGAGCTGCCTTGGCTGACCGATTACGTCATGAAAAAGGTTTCAATTTTGGGACATAAAAAGGGCATGTACCGTCATGAACATGCAGATGTGTTCGTGACTGTCGGTACCGGTTTGGTCGGTGTACCTTTCCGTTTCCGGGTGCCGCCTACCATTGATATTATTGAACTGATTTAAATTCAGCCGGCATTCTGTACCGCGTTAACTGATGATCCAGACCAGAATCAGCAAGACCACTGCGACGGCCGCCATCATCCAGATTTTCTTTTCAATTTTTCGGGTTGGCACATTTTCACGTAATTGTTGCGCAGTGATTTCAGCTTCTGTCGGTGTACTCAAACTAGGATGGGTGGGGATTTCCAGTGGCGGTGTCACCAGGTCGATATCACCGGCATCATCACTAAAGCGTGGACCGGTACTTTCATGCTTCATGACCACATCATGTTCCCGCACAATTTCATCAATCACTTGCAGTGCCTGAGCTTCATCCAAGGGTGTATTCTCGGTGATATAGCGAACAGCTTCTAATTTTTTATCATCTTCCAGCAAAATAATGATATTGACCAACTGCTCCTGCGAGAGGTATTCGATAAGATCCTGCATGGCCTTGCCTCATTTTTTGAATTGAGTTCATTTGATTGTTGAGCAAATTTAACAAGATAAGTAGCCGAATTTTGTTGTGAAATCATAAAAAAGCCAGCATCGAGTGCTGGCTTTTGAATCAATCTAAAATCTTAGATCTGATTGTTTACATCATCATTTTTGGTTTCACGAATCAGTAAAAACGCGACAAGCGACAGGATAGATGCTGCGGTCAGGTAATAACCGACTGCAGACAAACCATAGGCCGTTGCCAGCTTGGTTGCGATTAGCGGTGCAAATGATGCACCGAAGATGCCTGCCAAGTTAAAGGTTAATGCAGAACCCGTGTATCGTACTGAAGTCGGGAAGATTTCAGACAATACCGTACCGATTGGCCCATAAGTTAAGCCCATGATCGCCAGACCAATACACAAGAACAGGAACACCACCAAGGTGCTGCCAGATTCAAGCATATCTGCAAAGAAGATACCGAAGATCGCAGAAATGACACATACCGCAATCGAAGTAGTCTTACGGCCAAATTTCTCTGCCAATACTGCTGAAAGCGGGATGAATGCAGCAAAACACAGAGTTGCAACTAACTGCAATTGCAGGAATTCTTCACGAGAATAACCAAGTTGTTTGGTTCCCCATTGCAGCGCAAATACCGTAGTAAGATAGAACACAACGAAAGTACAGATTGCAGCAATCGTACCCAGAACCAGCATGCGGGAATGCTTTTTGAATACCTGAACAAAAGGAACATTCACTTCTTTCTGTTTATCCAGCACTTTTTGGAAAGCAGGTGTTTCATGCAATTTTAAACGAATCCATAAACCCACAATTACCAACAAGGCACTTGAGATAAACGGAATACGCCAGCCCCAAGCCATAAAGTCAGCTTCAGACATGAAAGCGCCAAGCGTCAGGAAAGAACCTGTTGCCAGAATAAAGCCGATTGGAGCACCCAGTTGCGGGAACATGCCATACCAGGCACGCTTGCCTTCAGGGGCATTTTCAGTTGCAAGAAGTACAGCACCTGACCATTCACCACCTAGACCCAAGCCCTGACCTAAACGGCACAGTGCAAGTAACAATGGCGCAGCAATTCCGATTTGCGCATAAGTTGGTAACAGGCCAATCGCAACGGTTGAAATCCCCATAGTTAGCAAAGCTGCAACCAAGGTGGCTTTTCGTCCGATCCGGTCACCTAAATGACCAAATAATGCTGCACCAATCGGACGGGCAATAAATGCAATGGCAAAAGTCGCAAGAGACTGAATGGTTGCGGTCATTGGATCTGTACTAGTAGGGAAGAACAGATACGGAAAAATAATGACAGCAGCGGTGGCATAAATATAAAAATCGAAGAATTCGATTGTGGTGCCTACCAAGCTTGCTGTTAAAACGCGAAATTTTGAATTTTGTGCTGGCTGAGCAGCAGAATTAGACGACGCCATGGAAAACCTTACACTTACTAAAAATAAAAAAACTTAGTTTTAAAAGCGTAATCTTTTTAAAAAAGGCGTAATTTTTTAAAAAAACAACTGCAATCTTCTCGCTTCAACTCGCTCAGGGTCACTGAAATGAAAAAGGAGATGATTAAATCACGTAAAGATAGATAGACAGAAAATGTGATCCTGCGCCTATCAATACAAATATGTGCCAGATAGCGTGGGTATATCTTACTCTTTTTAAAGCGTAAAACAATGCACCCACGGTATAAGCGAGTCCACCAATGATGAGAAAGGTTAAAGATTGAGCACTTAAATATTGCTGCATATCATCCATGACCAGCAGTGCCAGCCAGCCCATGGCCAGATAAGCCGCCAAAGAAAGTTTCTGGAAACGATGAATGAAAACGAACTTGAAAAGTGTACCAAGAAGGGCAATCACCCAGAGTGCAATCAATAAATACTGAGCTTTGGCGGTTGGAATGGCGATTAACAGAAAAGGGGTATAGGTTCCGGCAATTAAATAATAAATCGCGGTATGATCGACTTTTTTGTAAAAATAACGGCGGTCTGCTGTGGTGGCCATATGGTAAAGCATGGAAGCAGAAAACAGCACAATCATGCTCAGCGCGTAAACCCACAGTCCAATCCATTGTCCAGTACTTAGGTAAGACCCTTTAATAATCAAAAGAATACCAGCAACAATGGATAGCCCGGCACCTACGCCATGACTAATATAGTTAATCCGTTCCTCATTTTGATCATAATCTGGAACCAGTGGAGCATTCTGCATGATTGTCATTCTTCTTCAAATATACACTTGTATAGTAATTCAATTTTGCTTTTAGGTTAAGAAGATTTAAACTTGATGCGCAATTCATTTCAGGTTTTATCTATGTCAACGTTGGCAACTCTCTCAGATCAGGAACAGCAATTCTTGGACACCTTTCAGCAAGCTGTTGAAAGGGATCAATTTGATCGCCTGATCTTAAGCCAGTATAAAGGTGAACTGCAGGATTTAGAAAAAATGACCTTGCGAGTCATTACATTAAATGAACAGCGCGTATTGAGCTGCCTGTATCGTTACAAGACGCAGGATGTCACCAAGAATTATCCTTTGGATGAAGCATTATTTCAGGTTACTTCACTACTGGCGTGTTGCAAACAAGCCAATCTGATCACCGTCGATGAAGAATTACAGCTGAAAAAAAACAAGAAAAAAGCCATGTTAACGCGCAGTAAACATAAAGTAGCGATGAATCAGGCGAAGCCTGCTGAACAAGGTCATGACCGGATTAAACAACGTTTTGTCGATCAGGACAGTATCTTTCTCCAGCATCTCGGGATTACCGATCAAAAAGCGCAAATTATTCCGAGCATGGCGCGCAAATGGAAGCAGATTAATAAGTTTGTGGAAATTTTCTCAGGTGCCCTGGCGCAGATTAAGCCACAAGCCGAAGGCCTGCGCGTGGTGGATTTTGGTTCAGGTAAAGGCTATCTGACCTGTGCTTTATATGACTATATGCAAAAACATGGTCAAACGCCGCATGTCACGGGGGTAGAGCTTAATCCGAAAATGGTTGAATTCTGCCAGAATGTCGCGCAGCAATCTGGTTTTGATCAGCTGGACTTTTTCCAGGGGGATGTGCGTACTTATGCGCCAGAACGTCTGGATGTGATGATTGCCTTACATGCCTGTGATGTAGCAACAGATTTTGCGATTCATAGCGGGATTCGCCTGAATGCACAGATGATCATGTGTGCACCGTGTTGTCATAAGGAATTGCGTCCGCAGTTGCAGGCGCCAAAAGTCCTCAGCCCGATGTTACAGTTTGGTATTCATGCCGGACAGCAGGCAGAAATGTTGACCGATACCATTCGTGCTTTACTGCTCAAAGCTTATGGTTATGAAACCAAAGTTTTTGAATTTGTGGCGCTGGAACATACCAGTAAAAATAAAATGATTCTGGCGACAAAACGCAAAGACTATCAACAACCCGATCAGGAAGTTCTGGCACAAATCCAGGCACTAAAAGAGATGTATGGGATCCAGAAACATTCACTGGAATTGTTGCTTAATGATCAATGGGATCAGCAGGGAATTGGTTCTAAATGCTAAATAGTCCAGAACTGAAAATAGTGTCCGGCAGCTGGAAGGATTTGGCAGCGCATGCCAAAGCGATTCGTGAAGCCGTGTTTATTCAAGAACAGCATATTGCAGCTGAAGATGAATGGGATGCTGAGGATGCGGTTGCTCTACATTTCATTGTTTTTCAGCAGGATCAGGCGATTGCTACAGCACGCTTATTGTCAAATAATAGTATCGGTCGGGTTGCAGTCCTAACAACAGCACGCGGTTTAGGTGTTGGTCAGCGCTTGATGCAGGCCGTGATTGACTATGCGCGTGCAGAGCAGCGTAAGTTGGTAAAGCTGTCTTCGCAAGTGCACGCCATTGGCTTCTATCAAGCGCTGGGATTTGAAGCTCAAGGTGATGAATATCTGGATTGTGGAATTCCGCATATTGATATGTATTTAAAGCTTTAATTTTCAGCCATTCAAATACGAAAAAGCGAGGCATTGACCTCGCTTTTTTATGCATAGACTGAATCTGGATCAGTGGCCATGTGCTGCATTTGAGCTGTGCTCGGCATTATCCATATTGGCATGTTCTTCAGCTGACATATTGTGTTCAGCAGCTGTCGTACCTGGATGAGCCGTATTGGTAGCTTCACGTGCTTCACGATCCGCCTGCGCTTTGGCAAGCGCTTCTGGAGACATCGTTGGTGCATTTTTAAAAGCGTGTTGCTGGGTAGTCTGTTTATTTTGCTGGCTTGGCATGTAATCCGGTTCATTACTTATCGCGAGCCAAAAAATAAGCATGAATAATCCACCTAAAATACAGAAGATAATAAGTGCTTTCCAACCCCAAGGAGATTTTTCAGGTGAACTGTGATCAGTCATAGGTCTTACCCACGTGGATACCAAACTTATGTAACTTTATAACATAAATTGATCAAAAAGCAGATCAAAATCTGTCATCACATGATTCTGTTCATTGCTTGAAGCAAATCTGGAAGATAAAAAAGAGGAAACACGTTCCTCTTTTTATTTAAGTGCTCAAATTATTGAATCGGCTGAGCGTGTGCTGCGCGATCTTTGAGGAGTTGTGGGGCTTTGAAGCGTTCGCCATATTTATTTTCAAGTACTTTGGCACGGGTCACGGCTTTGGCTAAACCATACTGATTCAGGAATTGCACAGCACCGCCCGTCCAGGCGGCAAAGCCAATACCAAAAATAGAACCCACATTGGCATCGACGACAGATTCAAGGACACCTTCTTCCAGACAACGTACGGTATCCAGTGCCTGTACAAACAGGAAGCGGTCAATCATTTCCTGTTCAGAAATATCGTTGTCTTTTTTCCAGTGGCTGAGACCAGACCAGAGCTGCTTTTTTGCATCGGCCGGATAATCATAAAAACCTGCGCCTGCAGCCTTACCTTTACGGTTAAATTCGTGAATCATGCTGTGAATCACGTCATCCGCAGGTGATTTAGTGATGGTCTGACCTTGTGCTTCTAAAGCTTTGTATCTTTCATTGGCTACATGTTCAGACAAGGTCAAGGACACTTCATCCTGAATCGCCAACGGGCCTACCGGCATACCGGCTTTGAGAGCTGCCATTTCAATTCGTGCCGGATGTACGCCTTCTGCCAGCAGACGCAAGCCTTCCTGTACAAAGGTGCCAAACACGCGGCTGGTAAAGAAGCCACGGCTGTCATTCACCACAATCGGTAATTTGCCAATCTGCTGCACGAAATCGAAAGCTTTGGCCAGCGTTTCTGCCGAGGTATTTTTACCTTTGATAATTTCGACTAGCTGCATTTTATCGACCGGACTGAAGAAATGCAGGCCGATAAAGTTCTGATCATTTTTTGAAGCCTGGGCTAATTCTGTGATCGGCAGGGTCGAGGTATTCGAAGCCATCATCCCGTTGCTGATAAGATATTGCTCTGCCTCTTGCGTGACTTGAGCCTTGAGCGCGGGATTTTCAAAGACGGCTTCAATGATCAGGTCACAACCCGCTAGATCTTCATTCGATGCAGTCGCTTGAATCAGACCCAGAACCTGATCTCGTTTCTCGGCTGTTAAACGCCCTTGAGCGACTTTTTTATCCAGCAGTTTCTGGCTATAGGCTTTGCCTTTTCCAGCCGCTTCTAATGAAATATCTTTCAGAACTACTGGAATGCCTGTGCTGGCAGTCGCGTAGGCGATCCCAGCACCCATCATACCCGCACCTAGAATACCGACTTTAGTGGCTTTCCACCTTTCAAGACCTTGAGGGCGACTGGCGCCGGACTTGATTGCATTCAGACCATGCCAGAAGGTGCCAATCATATTTTTAGAAATTTGACCGGTCGCCAAATAAGTAAAGTAACGCGATTCAATGGTCAGGGCAGTATCGACATCGACCTGTGCACCTTCTACCGCAGCCGACATGATCGCTTCAGGTGCAGGGTAGCAGCCTTTGGTTTTATCGCGCAGCATCGCCGGAGCAATTGCCAGCATCTGTGCAACTGCTGGTGTCGAAGGGCTACCACCCGGAATTTTATAGCCTTTTACATCGAATGGCTGCTGAGATTTTGGATTGGCTTTGATCCAGGCAATGGCCTTTTTCAACAGTTCATCGGTACTGTCTGCGACCTCATGAATCAGCCCTAAAGATTTAGCTTTATCGACTCCAAACTGTTTGCCTTCCATTAATAAAGGAAGGGCATTTTGCAGACCGAGCAGGCGGATGCTACGGACGATACCACCGCCACCTGGTAATAAACCCAGTGTGACTTCAGGCAGGCCAAATTTGCTTTTAGGCTCATTCAGGGCAATACGATGATGGGCACACAGGGCAATTTCCCAGCCACCGCCAAGCGCCGTGCCATTCAGTGCAGCAACCACAGGAATACCGCGAGTTTCGATATAGCGTAGTTTGGCTTTCATCTCTTCAATCATATTGAAGAATTCAGTTGCATGCTCAGGAGTGGCTTGAATCAGTTCATCCAGATCGCCGCCAGCAAAGAAAGTTTTTTTCGCTGAACGGAAAATAATCCCGGCAATATCTTCATCTGCTTGTAACTGGACAACGACTTCATCTAGTGCCGTACGAAAGTCGGCATTCATGGTATTGGCAGACTGGTTTGGAGAATCAAACGTTAAAATAACAATATTATCTTCATTTTTTTGATATTGAATTGCGCTCATTATTTTTCTCCTTATACCAGTTCAATAATGGTTGCGATGCCCATACCGCCACCCACGCAAAGTGTAGCTAGTCCACGTTTTTTGCCCTGGCGTTCTAACTCGTCCAGTAATGTCCCTAAAATCATCGCACCAGTTGCACCGAGTGGATGTCCCATGGCAATTGCACCGCCGTTGACATTCACCTTGGCAGGATCAACCTTCATTTCATTGATAAAGCGCATCACCACGGCAGCAAAAGCTTCATTGACTTCAAACAGGTCAATATCATCAATCGTTAAACCCGCCTTAGCCAAGGCCTTACGAGCAGCCGGGGCAGGGCCGGTCAGCATAATGGTTGGATCTGCACCGACCAGTGCCGTCGCCAGTACTTTGGCACGTGGCTTCAGACCTTGTTCTTTTACTGCTTGTTCCGATGCGATCAAAACCACAGCCGCGCCATCGACAATTCCTGAAGAATTCCCGGCATGATGCACATGATTGACAGCACCCACTTCAGGATATTTTTGCAGGGCAATTGCATCAAAGCCCATTTGTCCCATAGTGGCGAAACTTGGATTGAGTTTGCCTAGGCCTTCTGCAGTCGTTGTCGGTTTGATAAATTCGTCTTTGTCCAGGATTACTACACCAGCTTTGTCTTTTACCGGCATAACAGAGGCGTTGAAATAACCATTGGCTTGAGCGGCAGCTGCTTTCTTTTGTGATTGTTCGGCAAACTGATCTACATCTGCACGGCTATAACCGTCAATCGTGGCAATCAAATCCGCACCGATACCTTGCGGAATAAAGTCACAGGCCATATTGGTCTCCGGGTCCAGTGCCCAGGGTCCACCGTCGGAACCCATCGGCACGCGGGACATGGATTCGACTCCACCTGCCACAACCAGATCTTCCCAGCCAGAACGGACTTTTTGTGCGGCCAGATTGATAGCTTCCAGACCGGAAGCACAAAAACGGTTGATTTGCACGCCTGCTACATCATTGTCCCAGCCGGCAGCGATGGCAGCTGTTTTGGCAATGTCGGCACCCTGATCACCAATTGGGGTGACACAACCGAGCACGATATCATCCACTTTTGAGGTATCAAATTGATGACGCGCCTGAAGTTGATTGAGTAAACCAGTCAGTAAGGAAATGGGTTTTACCTGATATAAAGATCCATCTTTTTTGCCTTTTCCGCGTGGGGTACGAATGGCGTCAATAATATATGCCTCGCTCATAGCTTGTCCCTTTTATTGATTTGATGAAATTTATTCTAATGACTCGAGTGTAATACTTAATTTTTGAAGTGCAATGACGAGAACGGGCCAGATCATTTGAGCGATTTAGCCAATTTTAACCATAAAAAAAGCCTAAGCTAGGGAGCTTAGGCGGAGAGAAACGATTTTAATTTTTATCGGTTCGGGAGTATTAGCTTAATGATAACCGTGTAATTGACGATACAGACCCGGAGTCACACCTGTCCATTTTTTGAAAGCACGGTGGAAGGTACTGGTTTCACTGAAACCGACTTGTTGCGCGACATCTTCAAGGGTAAGATCAGGGTTAAGTAACAGGTGAATTGCGGCATCACGACGCAGGGCATCTTTTACGCCTTGATAGCTTTTACCTTCGGCTGCCAGACGGCGGCGCAAAGTTTGCGGTGATAGATATAACATCGATGCGACATCGTTTAATGTCGGCATTTCTTCGCCAATCTGGCTCTTCAGTACATCACGAATCCGTGAAGTCAATGAGTTGGTATTTTTGAATTTCACCAGCAGTTGGGCAGGCGCTGCTTTCAAAAATTCTTCCAGGGTTTCTTCATTCTGGCGAATTGGCAGGTCCAGATAATCCGCAGCAAAAGTGATCTCGGTGCGTGGCATATCGAACTGCATTACCGGCGCAAAGAACAGGGCATCATATTCATCGGCATGGTCTGGACGAGGGTAGCTAAAATGCACGCGTTCCAGTGGCAGGCGACGCTCAATGAGCCAAGACGCCAAGCCATGCCAGATCATCAGCATGCTTTCAGTAATGAAATGATCCGGATCCATCGCATTTGGAATCAGCGGAACCAGACGTGCTTCGTGTTTGTCGCGTTCCAGGGTCACCGACCAGTCATCACCAAAGAGTTTGTAGAACTGGGAAGACAGTTCCAGTGCATCACCCAGAGTTTTGGCATGAATGATCAGCTGGCACATGATCGCAAAAGTACCCAACCGGCGTTGCTGTTTGTCAAAGCCGACATGCTCGTCCTGGGTCACCATCCACAGCATTTTAATAAAGCGGGTATATTGTTCAGGCGAAATACGCGCTTTGGGCTGATGCAGCAGTTCTGCTTCAATCCCGACGTGAGACAATAAAGTATCGACATCCATGCCCAGACGCTTAACGCCAGATAAGGCTGCATTGACGAAGTGGATACTGATCGTATCACGACTCATGTTTAATCCTTCAGTCTCTTTAATGTTCACTAATAATTGACCTAAATGACGAAAAATAATAAAGCAATGGCAATTTACAAGAATACCTTTGCCATTTTCTTACATATTAGATTGCCGAAACTATCAAGGTAAATGGCTGAACATGACATTGTTTTTATGCATTTATGTGCCTAAGATGCTGAAAAAAGCAATATAAGTAGAGCAAATACTCCAATGTCATATGCATTAAAAGGATTGAAAATCCTAGATTTTTCTACACTTTTACCCGGCCCGTTTGCCACATTATATCTTGCTGATTTAGGTGCAGAAGTTGTGCATATTGAATCACCAACCCGACCGGACCTGTTGCGATTAATGCCACCCTTTGCCAATGGACAGGCCACTTCACAAAGTTATTTGAACCGAAACAAGCAATCGGTTGCACTGGATTTGAAAGATCCTGCGAATATTGAACTGGTTAAATCCAAGATTGCAGATTATGACATTGTGATTGAGCAATTCCGTCCCGGTGTAATGCAACGTCTTGGGCTAGACTATCAAACCTTAAGCGAAATTAATCCGAAACTGATTTACTGTTCCATTACCGGTTACGGCCAAACTGGCACATATAAAGATAAGGCAGGGCACGACATTAATTATCTGGCTTTGTCCGGAATTGCCGGACACAGTGGCCGGATTGAAAATGGTCCACCAGCCTTGGGAATTCAGGTCGCCGATGTTGCAGGTGGTTCCATGCATGCCGTGATTGCGATTCTGGCCGCGGTGATTGAACGCCAACAAAGTGGCAAAGGCCAGTACATTGACATTTCCATGACCGATTGTGTGGTAACGATGAGCAATCTGGCAGCTTCTGCCAGTCTGGCTGGCAATCAGCATCAATCTCCAGAATCCGGCTATCTGAATGGCGGGACTTTTTACGACTATTATGAAACCCAGGATGGGCGTTATTTGTCAATTGGTAGTCTGGAACCACAATTTATGCAGGGGCTGGCACAGGCTTTAGAGCTGCCGATTCTTCTGGAAAAAGGCGCCTCTTATACCGCTGAAGCTCATGCTGTGGTGAAGCAGGCGATTCAGAATAAAATCAAGACCAAGTCATTAGCTGAATGGCAAATGCTGTTTGCCGCGCTGGATGTCTGTGTCGAACCGGTGCTCAGACTTGAGGAAGCGTTACATTCTGATCTGGCCCAGCAGCGAGGATGGGTCGTACAGGTGCCACTCAAATCCAGCAGTCAGCAGACCGAAGCACAACTGGCTTGCCCGATTAAATTTTCACGTTCAACGATACGTTATGAATTTGTAGGGCAGCAATTGGGAGAGAGTCAAAATTGGTAGAATTTTAAAGTGTTAATAAGATAGTTAACAGAAGTTGAGAAAATTTTTCCTATATGAAAATAAGTAATAATGATTGAAGAATTTAATCATTATTACTTTAAATTTAATCGAATGCTATAAATACTGAGATCCGTGAAACTTTGACAGGCTTATCAATAAAACCGCTATGAAATATGTATAAAAAGCATTTTATTGATAGGTTCAATCTCGCTATCCTTGCCGGCGATATAATAGAAACTACTAGCTGTACGCCATGTATTTATATACTGATTTCGATCAGCAACTGATTAATGAACGTGTTGCACAGTTCCGTGACCAAACGGAACGTTATTTAGCCGGTAAACTCACTGAAGATGAGTATCGTCCGCTTCGTCTGCAAAATGGTCTGTACGTACAGCGTTATGCGCCAATGTTACGTATTGCCGTGCCATATGGTTTGATGAACTCAAAACAACTTCGTAAAGTGGCTGATTTGGCAAAAGAATATGACCGTGGCTACGCGCATATTTCGACCCGTCAAAACATCCAGTTTAACTGGCCTGCGCTGGAAAATGTGCCGGATATGCTGGCTGAACTGGCCACTGTGCAAATGCATGCGATTCAGACCTCAGGTAACTGTATCCGTAATACCACGACGGATCAGTATGCAGGTGTGGTTGCAGGTGAAATTGCCGATCCACGTCCGACTTGTGAATTGATCCGTCAATGGTCAACCTTCCATCCGGAATTTGCTTTCTTGCCACGTAAATTCAAGATTGCAGTCTCTGCGCTTGAAGAAACTGACCGTGCAGCCACTGCATTCCACGATATCGGTGTGTATATTGTGCGTAATGAAGCAGGCGAAATGGGCTATAAAATCAAAGTCGGTGGTGGTCTCGGCCGTACGCCAGTGATTGGTAGCTTTATCCGTGAGTTCTTGCCGCGTGAAGACCTGATTGCTTATCTGGAAGCAGTCCTTCGTGTGTATAACTTGCATGGCCGTCGCGACAACAAATATAAAGCACGTATCAAGATTCTGGTAAAAGCTTTAACACCAGCAGTATTTGCCGAGAAAGTTGAAGCTGAATTTGCGCATACGATTAAAACACTGAAAATCGATGCAGACACCTTGGCGAAAATGGATGAGAACTTCACGCCATTTGACTACCAAGATTATACAGATGAAGATTTCACTGAACTATTTGCACAATATCCAAAATTCAAACAGTGGTTCAACATCAATACCAATGCACATAAAGTGAAAGGTTATCGTATCGTGACGATTTCACTGAAACGTGCCGGGATTGCACCGGGTGATGTCAGCACAGAAGAAATGAACCTGATTGCAGATCTTGCCGATCAGTACACTTTCGGTGAGCTGCGTACCACGCATGAACAAAACATTTCCCTGGTCGATGTACCACAAAAAGATTTGTTCGCTGTATGGCAAACCCTTGACCAAAATAACCTGGCACGTGCGCATATCGGTTTCTTGACCGACATCATCTGCTGCCCAGGCGGTGACTTCTGTTCATTGGCCAATGCGAAATCCATTCCGATTTCTGAAGCGATTTCCCGCCGTTTTGATGATCTGGATACGATTTATAACCTAGGTAAACTGGATCTGAATATTTCAGGTTGTATGAATGCCTGTGGTCATCACCACGTGGGTAACATCGGTATTTTAGGTGTAGACAAGAAAGGTGCAGAATTCTACCAGATCACTTTAGGCGGTAATGCCGATCATGATGCTTCGATTGGTGACATTCTTGGCCCATCATTTGCAGCCGAGGTCGTACCAGATATCGTAGAAGAAATTCTGAATACCTATCTTGACCTGCGTCAGGAAGGTGAAGAGTTTATCGATACTTATCGCCGTGTCGGCATTCAACCCTTCAAGGAGCGTGCATATGCTTAATACCGCACTTCAAGTACTCTCTAAAGATGGCACGATTGCAGACAATACCTATCAATTGATGGGTGAAGATGGTGTTTTGCCTCAGGGTGATGTGGTATTAACTGTTGAACAGTTAGATCAAATTACCAATGTGACAGGCAAAAAAGCATTGTACTTAACTGTAGATGCTTCGCCTGAAACCAATGATTTTCCGCTCGATCAGCTCGATGCAATCTTTATTGAGTTTGCCGGTTTTAATGATGGCCGTGGTTATTCATTTGCAGCACTTCTTCGCCGTCAGGGTTTCCAGGGCGAACTGCGTGCTACTGGAGATGTATTCAAAGATGTACTGAATTACATGAAGCGTTCTGGTTTCGATACTTTTGTGATTAAAGAAGGTAAGGATATTCAGGAAGCTGCTGCTGGTTTGAATGATTTCAGAAATCCGTATCAGGCATCGACTGCGGTTGCACAGGCACATTATCAAACAGGTGCATAATTTAAATTAAGTTACTGTCAAAAAGCCGGATTGATTCCGGCTTTTTTATGTCTTGATAAAAACCTTTAATTTTCTTCAAGTTGACAGTTGATCATCCAGTGGATTCCAAACTGATCGCTAAAGGCGGCATAAAGTGCGCCCCAAAAGGTTCTTTCTAGCGGCATCTCAATTTGACCATTCACCGATAAAGCATCAAAGAGTCGTTGTGCTTCAGCTTGTTCGCTAGCGTCTAAGTTAATGGAAATATAGTGGTTATTACCTTGCGTAAACACGGTATTGGTTTGCGCGCAAAATTGATCATTCGTATCGGATGCCATCAGTTCTGTAAATTCGTTAATGGGAAGTGAGATATGCAAGATTTTATTTTTATCCACTTCCGACAGTGTGACACCTTCTTCAGCTGGCATTTCACCATAACGACTCAGACTTGAAAATTCGCCTCCAAAAACTGATTTATAAAAGTTAAAGGCTGCTTCAGCCTGACCTTGGAAATTGAGGTAATGATTCAGTTGCATGGGAGAACTCCCTTTTTATTTTGCTTGCTTTAATCTACGCCACTTTGTGGTATTTTGCGCGAGCAAGCTTTATCAAAATGTAAGCGAAAAAAATCCTCCAGATCAGGAGGGTTTTTAACTCCCTCTCCTTATGGGAGAGGGATGGGGGTGAGGGAAGAGGTTAGAGTAATTCAATCGCTACAGCAGTTGCTTCACCACCACCGATACATAGAGCAGCAATACCTTTCTTGCCACCGGTACGTTTTAGTGCATGAATCAAAGTCAGGATAATACGCGAACCGGTTGAACCCACAGGATGGCCGAGTGCGCATGCACCACCATTGATGTTGACTTTTTCAGGATCTAGCTTGAACTGATCCATTGGGCACATGGTGACTATGGCAAAGGCTTCATTGATTTCCCAAAGGTCGACATCAGAAGCGGTCCATCCGGTTTTATCCAGTACTTTCTGGATTGCACCGACTGGAGCAATGGTAAATTCAGATGGATGTTGAGAATTCGATGCATAGGCCACAATTTTGGCTAAAGGATTTAAACCTTTTGCTGCTGCATTGTCAGCCGAGGTAATTACTAAAGCTGATGCACCATCTGAAATCGAGCTGGCATTAGCCGCCGTAATCGTACCGTCTTTAGCAAACGCTGGACGTAAAGTTGGAATTTTATCGATGTTGGCATTAAATGGTTGCTCATCTTTATCAACAACCACATCGCCTTTACAGTTTTTAACTGTTACAGGCACGATTTCATCAGCAAAGTAGCCTTCATTGACCGCAGTTTGCGCACGCTTTAATGAGCGAATCGCAAAATCATCCATCTGCTCGCGGGTATAGCCTTTGGTATTTGCCATATCTTGGGCAAATGAACCCATCAAACGACCTGTTTCAGCATCTTCCAAGCCATCCAGAAACATATGGTCCTTGATTTCACCGTGACCCATACGGAAACCGCCACGTGCTTTTGGCAATACATAGGGCGCATTGGTCATGGATTCCATACCACCGGCAACCACGATATTTGCAGAACCTGCTTTAATCATGTCAGCAGCTTGCATGACGGCTTTCATGCCTGAACCACATAATTTATTAATGGTCACAGCACCAGTAGAATCTGGAAGACCAGCTTGACGCATCGCTTGACGTGCAGGGCCTTGCTTTAAGCCTGCCGGAAGGACACAACCCATAATGACTTCTTCAATATCTGCTGGTTGCAGACCCGCACGGGCAATTGCTTCTTTAATGGTGACCGCACCGAGTTCTGGAGTAGTTACACTTGCAAGACTCCCCTGGAAGCCACCCATGGCTGTACGTGCACCATTGACAATTACGATGTCAGTCATTGTTCTCTCTCCGTATGAGTTTTAATCAATTTTTTCAAACTTAAGCAGTATATTGAAAAAAACTCAGGATTGAAGCGTTAATCGCAGCGAAGCATAAACTGGATAGTTCTGTTAGCAAGACGAGAGACTTTCAATCCTGATATGGCCCATTTTGCTGAGTACAATACGCTGTTGGCTAGAAAGATGGGTAGAACAATAATAGAAACTACCATTTGAACCAATCGGCAAGGCAGTATGCGCTTGATAAGTGACACTCGGTAAACTCAAAGTTCCTCGCCAACTTAGGTTACCGTATTTGAGGTTCAGTGCATCAATATGTAAAATTTGTTCGTCTACATCCACTTGCCTGTTTTTATTTTTATCAATAAAAACCAGCATGTTCTTGTTCCATTGATTGGCTTGGCAACTGAGAGAATCTTGGCTCGGGCAGATTACAATATTTTGATGAAACACTGCAGCCTGGCTGCGTGCATAGCGATTAATTTGAGATAATTTGATCGGAATATTTTTGGCTTCCTGTTTAGATCGATATTCATGAAAGTACGGTAGAGCAATACTGGCCACGATTGCAATTATTGCAATACAGATAATTAACTCAACAATAGTAAACGCTCTTATTATTTTTTTATACATAGAGTTACCTGATTTATATATTATTTTTATAATAATGGTGTTATTAATTATATGTTTTTTATGCTTTATTGAGCATGTAAATCAATGCTTACTGAAGTCTCAAGAAAGCTGTTAAAATAAAATTGGCAATCAGAATAGGGTATTCAGAATAAAAAATTGAGTAAAAAATTACTGAATTACAACGGAAATTGTAAGTAATTTTGTCAATAATTTACTTGATTAAATTAATCAAGCACTTGGAAAAATAATAAAGTGTTTGTATGATGCCATGTGAATAGCTTAAGAATAATACTGGGGTAATAAAAAGCCTATCTCAGGATGGCCTATTACGGGCTTGAGCTTGAACAACAATTGTTATCTCTGGAGGATAAATCCATGAAAATGAGTCGTATTGCTTTAGCTATGCTTGTAGCTGCACCTTTTGCTGCTGCCAATGCAGGCGTAACTGTTACTCCGTTGATGTTAGGTTATACCTTCCAAGACACTCAGCACAACAATGGCGGTAACGATGGTGAGTTAACAAATGGTCCTGAGTTACAGGATGATTTGTTTGTCGGTGCTGCTATTGGTATTGAATTAACTCCATGGTTAGGCTTTGAAGCTGAATATAGTCAAGTAAAAGGTGATGTAGACACTAATTATGGTGAATACAAAGCGAAAAACATCGCAGGTAACTTCTATGCAACTTCAGATGTCTTTACTGGCAACTATGACAGCAAAGTAAAGCCATACATGCTTCTAGGCGCGGGTCACTACGAATATGAATTCGATGATGCTCGTTTAGCTTACCGTGATGGTGAAGAGGGTACTTTAGGTAACGCAGGTATCGGTGCATTCTGGCATATCAACGATGCACTAGCGCTACGTACAGAAGCTCGTGGTACTTACCACTTTGACGAAAAATTCTGGAACTATACAGCACTTGCTGGTCTTAACGTAGTTCTAGGTGGTCGTTTGAAACCAGCTGCTCCAGTGGTAGAAGTTGCTCCAGTTGAGCCTGTAACTCCGGTTGCTCCAGCTCCACAAGAGTTGACTGAAGATCTGAACATGGAACTTCGTGTGTTCTTTGATACAAACAAATCAAACATCAAAGATCAATACAAACCAGAAATCGCAAAAGTTGCTGAGAAGTTAGTTGAATATCCAAATGCTACTGCTCGCATCGAAGGTCACACAGACAACACTGGTCCACGTGCATTAAACGAACGTTTATCTCTAGCTCGTGCTAACTCTGTTAAATCTTCACTTGTGAACGAATACAACGTAGATGCATCTCGTTTGTCTACTCAAGGTTTCGCTTGGGATCAACCGATTGCTGACAACAACACTAAAGAAGGTCGTGCTATGAACCGTCGTGTATTCGCGACGATTACTGGTAGCCGTACTGTTTTAGCTGAACAACCAGCTCAATAATTCGTTATTGAATACTGATTAAAAAAGGCGACTCTCTGGAGTCGCTTTTTTTATGTCTGCATTTTGACTACACTTAGCCTGTTAAGATGTCGTTGAGTAAAAATATGAGTGTTGAAATTCCTGAAGACTTGCAAAATCTGGAAGCCAATGGCGGAATTTTTGCAATATGGATGATTTTTCATCATTATGGCATTGATTTGAATATTTCTGACTTAACTCAGCTCTGTCAGCATGATCTTGAAATGGGAAGCTCTAGCATCGCACTTGCGGTTGCTTTAAAAACACTTGGTCTGGATGTCGATTTTTATACTGAACATGATGCAGATAAACAGCCAATTGAAGTCGATTTCTATCAACAAGCTCATCGCTTAAATATTCCTGTTACAGAGCAGCCATTGTCGTATGCAGAAATTCAGGAAAATGTAGAAGCAGGCTGTTTTGTGATTGTATTTTACGATACCCTAGAAGGTGTGGGTAATCATTCATTAGTTTATGCAATCGATGAAAATGAAATCAGCTTCTTTGATAGCTTTGAGGCAATGCCGGCGCATGTGTTTGAGCAGCAACGTCGAGTAGACGGAATTTGCCAGCAAGCGATTGTGATTGATGACCGTAACTTTGTAATGCGAAATAGCTAAAATAAAGAGATTAAAAAAGCAGTCCTGAGACTGCTTTTTCATTATTGGCTGGGTTATTCCTGATCAAGTTTCATCGGCTGCACATCCATCTCTTGATAAGAGACCAGTTTGGTTTTTTTCTTCCATTTGTATCCGAACCAGATGGCCAGGAATAGCGGAATACTGATATAGGTCGATAGCACACCCATCCATTGACCGGCCAAAACATCCTGATAGTTCTGTCCAAGGACGACAATCGCACACAGGATAAACGCAAACCAAGGGGCGAAAGGAAAGAATTTAGCGCGATAAGCCAGATCTTCCAGTTTATAACCTTGAGCCAAATAACCTTTGCGGAAGCGGTAATGCGAAATTGCAATCCCGAGCCAGACAATAAAGCCACACATCCCTGACATGTTTAGCAGCCAGTTAAAGACTTCCTGTTCACCAAAGAAAGTAGTCAGGAAGCATAGAGCTGCGATCGCCGTAGTGGCATAGAGTGCATTCATTGGCACACCACGCGGGTCCAGACGCGCAAACATTTTAGGTGCACTGCCTTTACGCGACATATCAAACAGCATACGGGTAGATGAATACATACCCGAATTACCCGCAGATAGAATAGCGGTCAAGATCACCGCATTCATGATACTGGCGGCAAAGGCAAAACCGGCTTTTTCATACAATAAGGTGAATGGCGAAAGCGCAATATTATCTGTTGCAGCGGCCTGTAATAAACGTGGGTCATTATAGGCAATCAAGGTGCCGATAATGAAAATACATACAATATAAAACAGAAGGATACGCCAGAAAATCTGTTTGATGGCCACCGGAATAGTTTTCTTTGGATCTTTTGATTCACCTGCCGCAACACCGACCATTTCGGTACCCTGGAAAGAGAATCCGGCAATCATGGCCACGCCAATTAATGCCTGGAAACCACCGACAAAGGGTGCATCACCAATGCTCCAGTTGGCAAATGCTTCCGCACCCGGGGTGAGCATGATCTTCACGATCATCCAGATTCCGATGATGATAAAGGCAATGATCGCGAGAACTTTCACCAGAGAAAAGAAAAATTCGGATTCGCCAAAGCCTTTTACTGTCAGGGCATTAATCCCGAAAATAATGGCCAGGAAAATGGCGCTCCAGTACACGCCCGGAATATCGGGAAACCAGAATTTCATAATGAACTGAACGGCAACCAGCTCAAAAGCCACGGTAATGGCCCAGTTGTACCAGTAATTCCAACCTAAAGCGAAACCAAAACCACCTTCGACATATTTGGTGCCGTAAGTGAAAAATGCACCTGAGGTCGGATTGTGCGTGGCAAGTTCACCCAAGCTGGTCATCAGGAAATAAATCATGATCCCAATCAGTACATAGGCAAGTAGTGCACCGCCTGGTCCAGCGTTGGCAATAGTCGCACCTGAGGCCAGGAATAGACCTGTACCAATTGATCCACCAATGGCGATCATATTCAGATGACGAGCACCCAGCTTACGCTGCAGCTGCATCGTGTTTTGCGTTTCGCTCATCATGATTCCTTAACATTTTTTTGAGTGCTGGCGAAGAGCACTTTAAAGCCTTGTTGATCTGCTTTTACTGTGCAGCGACCAAAGTTTTGTTCAATCAGGGTCGGGTAGTTCAAGAAACGGTTGGCCACAATCCAAAGCTCACCGCCCGATTTTAAATGACGACGCGAGGTTTTACATAAGGTTTCGCTGGCCGTGTAATCGGTCTCGATTCCCAGATGAAAAGGCGGATTACTGACAATCGCATGCAGGAACAAGGGTGCATCCTCAATGCCTGTAACCGCTTTGATTTCAATTTGTTCAGGAGTAAGCTGATTTTCTTCAAAGGTCATTTGTGTAGAAGCCAGTGCAAAGGCATCAACATCCATGGCAAAAATCCGGTTTTTCGGATTCAACTTTGCCAGATACGCGCTAATCACACCCGCACCACAACCAAAGTCAGCGATTTTACCTGAGGTGACTTGTGACAAATAAGGTAATAGTGTGGCAGTTCCCACATCCAAACGGTTTTGACTAAATACGCCTGGAAGTGCACAAATATTCAGGTCGCCATTTGGTGTCGATACGGTATAGCGCTGTGCCCAGTCTGCAAGTGCTTTTTTCTCGACCGTATGGTCTAGAACCAATTGCCAAAGTTGGCAATGACGTGCGCTGTCAAGTTTGAGTGTTTTACCAAAAGGCTGCAACTGTTTGGCTGCGCGTTCTATCCCGCCTTTCTTTTCACCGACCAGAAAAATACTGCTGCCCGGTTTAAGCTGCGCTGCCACGGTGTGCAGTAAATAATTCAACAGTTCTTTAGACTTGGGTACAAAAATAACCGCCTGATCAAACTCAGCTTCAGGCATCTCTGCACCAAAATGCACATCTGCTTGTTGTGACTGGAAATATTGAAAATCGTTAAAATTCCATGTCCAGACAGCGGGATTGATAGAGGCATCGAATTCAGCGAGCAGATCATCTGTTGGTGCATTAATCAGTAGGATGCGACCCGACAAAAAATCATATTGTCTTAATAAAACTTCGCTTTTAGGATCCATAGGTATCTCTCCAATATAAAGAACACTGCCTAAGCCTGACCTAGACAGTGTTCTTTGGACATGAAATTACTTCTTTGTTTCAGGAAGTACAACATTAAGAATAAGGGCCGCGATACCACCAGTGGCAACGCCTGAGCTAAAGATATTACGGAATAACTCAGGAAGATGCTCAAGAATTTGTGGAACTTGTGCAACACCTAAACCCAGTGCCAGTGAAATCGCAATAATCAGCAAGGCGCGACGGTCCAGATGAACACCAGACAGAATGTTAATACCAGATGCTGCAACTGCGCCAAACATGACCATGACTGCGCCACCCAGTACCGCTTGCGGAACGGCCTGAATAATACCAGCAACTGCAGGCAGCAAACCAAGAATAACCAGCAAAGCAGCAATCCAGATGCCGACATAACGACTCGCTACGCCCGTCAACTGAATCACACCATTGTTCTGTGCAAATACCGAACTTGGGAAGGTGTTAAAAATACCGGCAAGGAATGAATTCGCGCCATTCACCAGTACACCACCTTTAATGCGCTTCATCCATTTTGGACCATCAACTGGCTGGTTGGAAAGCTTTGAAGTCGCAGTGATATCACCAATCGCTTCTAAAGACGTCACCAGGTAAATGAATGCCATCGGAATAAACAGGCTCCAGGAGAAGCTTAAACCGAAATGCATTGGGGTTGGAATCTGTACCAACGGTGCATCTTTTAGACCAGAGAAATCCAGATGCCCCATAAAGCCCGCCAGAACATAACCACAGATTAGGGCGATCAAAATGGCAGAACTTTTTACCCAGGTAATCCAGATACGGTTCAGAATAATAATCAACGCCAAGACGGTACAAGACATGATCAGGTTGTCAGCATTGGCAAAAGTTTTATCGCTCATGGCCTGATAACCACCGCCCATACTGATTAAACCTTCTTTAATTAAGGTCAAACCAATCAGCAGCACGACAATCCCGGTCACCAGCGGTGTAATCAGTTTTTTGATCCAAGGCAGAATTTGTGACACGCCCATTTCAATAAATGCACCTGCAATCACCACACCAAAAATAGAAGCCATTACTGCTTCTACAGGTGTACCTGCAGCCACCATGGCTGAACCAATACCAATAATTGGACCGATAAAGTTAAAGCTGGTTCCTTGGACAATCAGCAGACCGGCACCAAAAGGTCCGACTTTTTTAGACTGTAAAAAAGTTGCGATGCCCGAGATCACCAAGGACATGGACAAAATCATGTTGGTGTCTTCTTTGGAAACACCGAGCGCTAAACAAATCAGCAGGCCAGGAGTCACAATCGGGACAATAATCGCTAATAAATGCTGGAATGCAGCTAAAAAAGCAATCAGTGGTTTTGGTCGATCTTCCAGACCATATACCAGGTCGAGTTGATCTTTAGAAGGAGGAGATTGATTAAAATCAGACATGTGTCAATGCAAATTAAGGCTGGGTGGCGCTATTCTAATCGAGTTACACGTCTTTACAAAATCAAAAAAGCCCCAACTGGGCAAAAAAAGTTGAGGAGTGTGGTTACAGTGACTATAAAAGTTTTGTATTTTTCTGTATAATTTGCCCTCAAATTACATACGCATTGAATTTACATGTCAGATATTAAAACTCTCCGTAACATCGCCATTATTGCGCACGTCGATCATGGTAAAACCACTCTTGTAGACAAACTTTTGCAACAATCAGGTGCTCTCGGTGATCGCGCGGGTGAGATCGAGCGTGTCATGGATTCTGGCGCTATTGAAAGCGAACGTGGTATTACCATTCTTGCAAAAAACACTGCAATCAAATGGTTAGATGAACGTACCAATACTGAATACCGCATTAACATCGTGGACACCCCGGGACACGCCGACTTCGGTGGTGAAGTTGAACGTGTAATGTCGATGGTTGACTGCGTACTTCTTCTTGTAGACTCACAAGAAGGCCCGATGCCACAAACTCGTTTCGTAACGCAAAAAGCGTTCGCACGTGGTTTGAAACCAATCGTGATTATTAACAAAGTCGACAAGCCAAGCGCGCGTCCAGACTGGGTAATTGACCAAGTATTTGATTTGTTCGATAACTTGGGTGCTTCTGACGAACAGTTAGACTTCCCAGTTGTTTATGCTTCAGGCCTTCGTGGTGTTGCTGGTCCTTCTCCAGAAGAACTTGCTGAAGATATGACTCCGTTGTTCCAAACGATCGTAGACATCGTTGAACCACCAGCGGTTGACGTTGATGGCCCATTCCAAATGCAAGTATCTTCACTTGACTATAACAGCTTCGTAGGCGTTATCGGTATTGGTCGTATCCAGCGCGGTTCAGTGAAATTAAACACACAAGTAACTGTAATCGATAAAGATGGCAAAACACGTAACGGCCGTATCTTAAAAATCATGGGTTATCATGGTCTAGATCGCGTTGACGTTGAAGAAGCTTCTGCAGGCGATATCGTTTGTGTAACGGGTATCGATGCACTCAACATTTCTGACACCATCTGTGATCCGAAAAATGTTGAAGCTTTACCTCCATTGTCTGTAGATGAACCTACAGTATCGATGACATTCCAGGTAAACAACTCACCGTTTGCTGGTAAAGAAGGTAAGTTCGTAACTTCACGTAATATCCGTGAACGTCTAGACCGCGAATTGATTCACAACGTAGCATTACGTGTTGAAGATACTGATAGTCCAGACCGTTTCAAAGTATCTGGTCGTGGTGAACTTCACCTTTCAGTTCTTATTGAAAACATGCGTCGTGAAGGTTTCGAAATGGGCGTATCTCGTCCACAAGTAATCATCAAAGAAATTGATGGTGAAAAACAAGAGCCATACGAAAACGTTACTTTTGACGTTGAAGAACAGCACCAAGGCGCTGTAATGGAACAAATGGGTCACCGTAAAGGCGAAATGACCAATATGGAAGTTGACGGTAAAGGCCGTATCCGTATTGAAGCAACTGTTCCTTCACGCGGTCTGATTGGTTTCCGTTCTGAATTCCTGACCATGACTTCTGGTACAGGGATCATGACGTCTAGCTTCTCGCACTACGGTCCAATGAAGCAAGGTACTGTTGCAAAACGTCAAAACGGTGTACTGATTTCTATGGTTCAAGGTACTTGCTTGGGCTATGCACTGTTCACACTTCAAGACCGTGGTCGTCTATTCGCGAAACCACAGTTAGAAGTTTATGAAGGTATGATCATCGGTATTAACTCTCGTTCAGACGACATGACAGTTAACCCGACTAAAGCAAAACAGTTAACGAACGTACGTGCTTCTGGTACTGACGATGCGTTGACGCTGGTTCCTGCGATTGAATATACACTTGAGCAAGCACTTGAGTTTATTGAAGATGATGAATTAGTAGAAGTAACACCTAAGTCAATCCGTATCCGTAAGCGTTTCTTGACTGAAAATGAACGTAAACGTAACCGTTCAGGTAAATAATCGCTAGATTATTTCGGGTTTTCAAAAACCGTAATCTTTTCGAAGATTACGGTTTTTTTATATTTACGCTATGCTTAGATCACAATTTACTAAAACGCATTAAACTAAGTCAAAATTAAAAGTATTTATTCAGGTATAATTTGACCCAAAACTTGAAAATAAAATATGGGAGCGGTTATGAGCATTATTAAAGAATTTAAAGAGTTTGCGATCAAAGGCAACATGATGGATCTGGCGATTGGTGTCATCATCGGTGGCGCTTTTAGCAAGATCATCGATTCATTGGTGAAAGACATCATTATGCCTTTAATTACCGTGATTACCGGTGGTGGCGTCGATTTTACGCAAAAATTCTTTATCTTAGGAAGAAACCCAGACAATTTACAATCTTTAGATGCCTTGACTAAGGCGGGTGTGAATGTACTGACTTACGGTAACTTTTTAACGATTTTAATTAATTTCTTAATCTTGGCTTGGGTCGTATTTTTATTGGTTAAATTCATGAATCGTTTACGTAAACAAGAAGGCCCAGTCGAGGAAACTCCGACTACCCCAGCCGATATTGAATTACTGCGTGAAATTCGTGATGAATTGAAAAAGCGTCCACCTCAAGTCTAATGTTTCTAATCCCCCTAAATCCCCCTTTTATAAAGGGGGGGAACTCCTCCCTTTGTCAAAGGGAGGTAAGGAGGGATTTATAAATATTAAAAATCCATCCGAAATTTGATTTCGACCAAATGAAAACCAAACTGGCTTTTGACCGGACCATGTAATACACGTTCTGCTGCAGTAAATACGAGTTTATCAATCACTGGAACCAGTTGACCTTTCTTTACTTCACCTAGCTCACCGCCACGTTTGGCAGAATTACAGGTTGAATACTGTTTTGCGATTTTATTGAAGTCGGCGCCACTTAAAATCTTCTTTTTAAGCTGCTCAGCGGTTTCTTTATCTTTAACCAGAATATGACGCACAATAGCTGTCTTCATGACTTTTTCCCTTGTACAGTTGCCACTTTTTTGACAGGGAGCTGGATCTTTTTCAAAGGTTGGCACTCAGGACAAAAAACTGAAGCCCGTTGTCCCAATTTAATATTTTCAAGTGTGGTCTCGCAGTTCACACACATTTCACCGGCACGGCCATAAGCCAGTAGGGTTTGCTGGAAATAACCATTTTCGCCCATGGCATTGGTGTAGTCTCTTAAGGTTGAACCACCCAGATCAATCGCCTGTTTCAAGATGCGCTTGATTTCCAGTACTAGCTTTTCAATCTGCAACAAGCTTAAAGTCGAGGCTGGTTGTGCCGGATGAATCCCCAGATTAAACAGACTTTCGGTCGCATAAATATTGCCTACGCCCACCACCACATGGTTATCCATAATTGCAACTTTGGTGCCAACATTTTTATTCTTCAATTTTTCAAATAAATACTCGGCATTAAAGTTCTCGCTTAAAGGTTCTGGCCCCAACGTGTCAATCAATTTGCTTTGTGATTGTGCATCCAGCCAAAGAATGCAGCCAAAACGGCGAGGGTCATGATAACGCAGTTCGATATTATCAAACTGAATGATTAGATGGTCATGTTTGCGTAATTCTTCATTGCCATCGCATAGACGGAAACTTCCCGACATGCCCAAATGCCAGAGCATGGTGTCGTGTTCAAACTCTGCCAGAATATATTTAGAACGGCGAGTGAGATTCAGTAATTTTTGCCCCACCAGTTTTTCTATATTTTCTGGAATAGGCCAGCGCAAACTTGACTGACGCACTTCAACACGTTTTACGCGTTGTTCCAATAAAGGCAATAAACTGATTTTGGTGGTTTCAACTTCTGGTAATTCAGGCATAACACATCAGTGACGAGGGAGATGCAGCTAATATTGGGTGAATTGGCCGGGATTGCAAGCGTTAATCTGGGTGAAATCGCTGGAAAATGACTGGGTATTTCATCTTTATTTAAGCTGGAATTGTTTAAAGAATAAACTAGGTTTCTATGTTTTTATAGCGAATCTTCTTAGGAGGAAATCGAATGGAAATTATCAATACATTATAAGCTAATGAAAAATATATAAATAATTTAAGATTTTTTAAATAAAAATTATATTTTTATGTTTAAGACATAACTAAAAGTTTAATGAGTAATAAAAAAAATGCTGGGAATTTGTATGAAAAGTTATGTAAATTCATGCACCTAATAGCAATTTAAAAACCTTGCTTGTTTTTCTCTCCGAATGTTTAGGTTTTACATGAAATATTTAGGTCTAGCTCTATTGCCTTTAATGGCTGCCATGACAACCGCTCAGGCGGAATCTGCATTTGATCCACAAGGTCAGTATTTACTGGGGGACTGGAATGGTCAACGTACAGAACTGGCCCAACAGGGAATTAAATTTGAAGCCAATCTGTTAACCGATACCGCCTATCTTGCTGATGGTGGTCGTAATGAGGGCGCAGATCCATTAACTTCTGCCCAATTATGGCTGGGTACTCAACTGGATATGGAAAAGCTGGCAGGATGGAATGGCGTCACCGTACGTGCCGCGATGACTGCACGTCAGGGTCAAAGTACCTCTGTCCGTGACTTGCAGGATCTTAATGCACCACAGCTGGCCAATGTACAAGGCACTTTTGGGCGTGGTAATCAGGATAGCCGTCTGAGCGAGCTGTCTATTGAAAAGAATTATAAAGACCAAGGACTCAGTATTAAGGCGGGTCGTCTTGGTCTGGGCATGGACTTTAATGTCATGGCTTGTGATTTTGCCAGTACGGCATTTTGTGCTGCTCAGATGGGTAAATGGCAGGGCAATATCTGGATGAATACGCCTGTAGCACAATGGGGTGCGCGCGTGAAGCAGCAACTCAATCCTGAACTTGCGGTACAAGTCGGTGTGTATGAGTTTAATCCGGATAATGGTAATGGCGCTAAAGAAGGTCAGGGCTGGAGTCTGGATACCGACCATGCAGATGGCGTGACAATTCCGGCAGAAGTAATCTGGACACCGAAATCAGGGGTGAATGGCCTGCCAGGCAGCTACCGTGTCGGCGGGATGTACAATACTGCCGATGATGTTGCCAACCAAAAAGATATTGCCAATCCTACTGATGCCAAAAACCGTACCTTTGCAGGCTGGTTAGCTGTAGAACAACAGTTAACGTCTACAGGTCAGGGCCGTCAGGGTTTGCATTCATTTGCCAACTTTACTTGGCATGACCGCGATACCAATAAAGTGGATAATTCACAACAAATCGGTGTGAAATATATCGGTCTTGCGGACAGCCAGCCGAATGATATTTTAGGTCTGGCGGTCAATCGTGTACATATTAATGACCGGATCAAGAATCTGAATTTTGATGCGAGTGCAGAATACAATATTGAACTGAACTATAGCTATAACGCAACAAAGTGGCTAATGCTGCGTCCAAACCTGCAATATGTCATTAATCCAGGTTCAAGCAACAATGTGGATGATGCACTGGTACTCGGTTTGACTACACGAATCATCTTCTAAAGTTTGATCGTTCACGTTATAACTAAACAGGCTCTTAAGAGCCTGTTTTTATTTTTAGAGTGAAACTGGGCAATAAAAAGAGGAAATACAGCGTGGCATTACTATTTCAACCTATTCAATTTGGATCACTGCAACTTCAAAATAAAATCGTAATTGCGCCGATGTGTCAGTACTCCGCAACAGAGCAGGGGGAAATCACCTATTGGCACGAGCAGCAATGGGCCAACTATGCCTTATCGGGTGCAGGTTTATGTATCGTCGAAGCGACTGCGGTACAGCCAGAAGGCCGGATCAGTTATGCCGATCTGGGTTTGTGGAATGACGAACAGGCGAAGCAGATCAAGACCTTACTGGAAAAAGTTAAATCCATTTCCCCGATGCCTTTTGCCATTCAGCTCGCACATGCCGGACGTAAAGCTTCAACAGATAAACCATGGGCAGGTAAAGGTCAGTTTAAGCCGAATGAAGCACATGGCTGGCAAACTGTTTCTGCCAGTGATATTCCTTTTCAGGCCGATGAGCATCCACCTAAGGCCTTAAGCCAGTCGGAAATTGAGCAGGTCGTTGCTGACTTTGCAGAAAGTGCCAAACGTGCAGTTGAGGCTGGTTTTGACCTGATTGAGCTGCATGCAGCGCATGGTTATTTACTGCATCAGTTCATGTCACCACTTTCCAATAAACGTGATGATCAGTATGGCGGTTCACTGGAGAACCGGATGCGCCTGACTCTGGAAGTATTACAAGCCATGAAGGCGGCGGTTCCAGACGGTTATCCGATTGGAGTGCGTATTTCGGCCAGCGACTGGATGGATCAGCCAGATAGCTGGACCATTGACTCTTCAATTGAATTGTCCAAAGCACTGGAAGCTGCGGGTGCTGCCTATATTCATATTTCTAGTGCCGGTTTACATGCCAAACAGAACATTG
The DNA here is from genome assembly GCF_022809915.1 of Acinetobacter lwoffii. Taxonomy (GTDB): domain Bacteria; phylum Pseudomonadota; class Gammaproteobacteria; order Pseudomonadales; family Moraxellaceae; genus Acinetobacter; species Acinetobacter lwoffii_M. The sequence goes on from NZ_JALGQY010000019.1 coordinate 43,551, forward strand.
ATGTGAAGCCGAATTATCAGGTGCCTTTTGCAGATGCGATCAAGAAAGTCGTGAATATTCCCGTGATTGCCGTCGGTTTGATTACTGAAGCTAAGCAGGCAGAAGATATTTTACAAAAGGGCCAAGCCGACGCTATCGCACTGGCTCGTGCCATTCTTTATGATCCCCATTGGCCTTGGCATGCAGCGGCAGCACTTGAGGAAAAAATCAAGATTTCACCGCAATATCTGCGCTCTGCACCCCATGGTTTGAATCACCTGTTTGAGCCTTTTTAACACTGCTTTAGTCTCAGAAATTCTTATAATGGAATATCACTGGCAAGAGGATACTGCATTATGATTTTTGCGGTCATTGTGCCCATATTTTTATTGTTGGCGCTGGGTTATCTGACTGTAAAGAGTCAAGTGTTAAACAAAGAACAGGTGGGGACGGTCGGTGCTTTTGTGATTAAAGTAGCCTTGCCCTTGCTGTTCTTTCAGTCCCTTGCCTCCAAAGACCTGCATGAAATCTGGTATTTTGAATACTTTGCCGTGTATAGCAGCGTGACCTTACTGCTCTATGGTAGCGGTTTCTGGATCATGCGCCGTCATTTTCAGAATACGCATTCGCAAAGTGCAGTCTTGTCGCTGGGTGCTGCAATGTCAAATACCGGGCTGATTGGTACAGCTGTGCTTAGCTTATTGATCGGACAACAGGCGATGACCTATACCTCTCTGGTGGTCATCATTGAAAGCGTGTTGCTGATTCCGCTGGTGCTGGTCATGGCTGCGCTGGGCACACAACATCAGGCGAACCTTGGCGCCATTTTGAAAAGTGTGCTACTGACCTTGCTAAAGAATCCCTTATTTATGGGAGTGATGCTGGGCATGGCCTGTGCAGTTTTCCAGATTAAAATTCCAGTCTATCTCGATCAGGTCTTTGCCTTGATTGGTCAGACGGCCTCACCATTGGCCTTGTTTGCCATTGGAGGTGGGATCGTGGGAATGAGTCTGAAATATGTCAACCTGCAAAGTTTCTATCTGGTATTTTCCAGCAATATCATGATGCCGTTATTGATGTATCTGGGACTGAGCCAGTTAACTGATTTAAGTCAGGAAATGGTCCATGCTGGTACGCTAATTGCAGCTTTGCCGATGCCGACGATTTTTGGCATGCTGGGACAGGCGTATGGTTTGAATGATCGAACCTTAACGCCATTGTTGATGAGTACCATTGCCGGTTTTATCGTGACCAGTGGCTTAATTGCCTTGTGGTGGGGATAATCTTTTAGCAGATGGAAGCTCTGCCATTAAACAAAGCCCCAAATTGCATGGGGCTTTTTATATTTTAATTTTGTGGAATTAACTTAACTCTTTTTCGCAGGTGCTTTTTTCTGCTCAGCCAGCATTTTGTCTACCGCTGCCAAAGACTCTTTGGCCTGTGGAACATTTTGCTGCGCCAATGCGGCAAAGATTTTCTTCGCTTCTGGCAGGTTTTGCGGAACAATACTGCCATTGGCAAACATATTACCTACTGCCATCAGCGCCGGAATATAACCTTTTTTTGCCAGTTCCTGAATGCTGCTTAGGCCTTGCTGAATCGGTTTTTCATCTTTGTTTTTGAAACCGCTGCTGATGTCATATAAGGCTTTGGCATGAATGGCCTGCATATTGCCTTTGCTGATCAGCGGTTGCAGCTTTTGCAGTCCGGCTTTATTTGACGCTGCTGTATTTTCAGAAAACAGCAGTATGGCCAGATCAATGCTGGCATCATCAAATTTGGCTGCCGAAGCGCGTTCCAGATGCTGTTTGGCTTTGGTCAAATCCTGTTTGAGTCCGAGTGTGCCGGCTGCATAATTTTTACCCAATACATAATTGGCCACCGGATAACCTTTGCTGGCTGCCTGTTCGTAGAGCTGAATGGCTTTTTTCTCGTCTTTGGTTGTACCTTGGCCGGTTTGGGTCAAATAGCCTAAGTTATATAAAGCCTGGGCGTTTCCCTGACTGGCCAATTGATTCAAAGCGTCATAGGCACCTTTAAAATTATTGGCTTTGACCATGGCCTCAACTTTTTGAAATTGGGGATCGACTTGATCTTTTACGGTATTTGCCAAAGCGAATTGCGCAGAAACGGCAAGAACTGCAGCGAGTACTAATTTTTTCATGGTTCCTATAACCTTATTATTGCTGGCACCTTATTCCTTGGTGCGATTTTAATCATTTTCACTTACATCATAAAAGGATTTTGTGCTTTGTAAATATACAATTTGTCACTAAATACAAATCATCGAAGCACAATATACCGATTAAATCGATGCATGATTTGGACAGGTTTCTGATCAATCCTGCAGATATCAAAAGGATTACTTTGCTTCAGCCGACTTCTCTGTTTAAATCTCGGTTTGAATCAGACTCCCAGGATTTAACCATGTTTGTCAAAACCATTAAACGTCACTATGACAGAATCAATGCTGATGAATCGATTGCCGATGAAGACAAGATTGATGCGCTGCTGATGAAACTTGGTGCAGAGTTTTTGATGAGTCAGGAAGACCGGGTATATGTCTTTCAAAAAGGTGAACTCACGGCAAAGTTTGATGCCAAACATGCGCGGGCCTATCATTTTAAAGATTATGTGGTAAAAGACATGAACAAGCTGTTTCATGGCTTCTAAAATAAAAAAGCCAAGAATTCCATCTTGGCTTTTTTATGGGTTATGTAGTGATTATTGCGGACGCGCTACATCACCCCTCAAAGCTTCAGGAAGCTCCAGGACTTCTAGACCTAACTCGGTCAATGCTTCAGGTTTTGCAACGACTAGCGCTTTATAACCATTCTCAATCGCGATGCTATTGACGATTTCAACATCATTATTCAGTTTGGTCGCAACATCAGGTGCGGCACCTGTGCCTTGAACCAGATGTAACCAGTGTTTTGGCTTGGCTTTAAACCATAAACGTGCAATGACTTCCTGACCCAGATAGCAACCCTTGTCATAGTGAATGCCTTCGCGTTGATGCAAACGTAATTCCTGTGGTTGAAACAGGGTTGCAGTGGCAGCCTGAATCCAGGCCTGGCCCGATTCAATGGCTTGCTGTTCCCACATCGTCACATCGGTTTCAGTCGCCACAAAGTCAGTATGAATGCCATTGATGACTGGATAAACCGAACCGACCAATTCCAGTTTCATTTTTGAAAAGGCGCCAAATTTTTTAATATGATTGGCCAGCTCCATGGACTGATCTTCAGTGCTGACGATTTCAAAGCTTTCTGGACTGATTTTTTTAAGCCATAAGCCAAATTGAATGCGTCCTTTCAGACTGCAGATTGCAGTATAGCGGGTCTGGTTTTCCGCCAAAGTTTCAGTATTCAAAGTCACCTGACCTTGAAGGAATTTTTGTGCATCTACACCATTCAGACTAAACAATGTAAAAGCAGGAGACGCTGCCATAATAAGCCCCGGTTTGAATACTATAAATCAATGCAGTTATTGTGCAGCAAGCATCAAATAGAGGCAAACAAAAAAGCCAACAATCGAAATCATTGGCTTTTAGCGAGCAGATCTTTAGTGGTGATGGCTAGCCGGTAATGGCGAATCACAAGGGAATTTGCCTCCACAGACCCGTACGGTTTCCATCATGCCCTGATCTTCATGGTCGAGGATATGACAGTGCTGTACGAAGTCACCTTCAAATTTCTTGTAATGGCTGCGCACAATATAGGTATAGTTTTGTTTTACAAAAAGCGTGTCCTTAAACTGTCCTTTCATGCCACGGTATTGCACATCATCCAGAACTGGATTCACCGGATCTTCTGGGGCTACTGCCTCACTGACATCCTTACCTTGAGGATTCAAAATTTTAACAATCTGGAACGGGTTAACATGAATATGGAACGGATGACCACCAAAACCAGCGCTGGTCAGTTCCCATTCATCAGTCTGTCCAACTTGTAACTGACGGACATATTCGCCATCCACTGAACCATCTCCATTAAAGAAATCTCCAAAACTCAGTGTATCTCCATCTTTTTTATGTCGGAAGCCAAATTTGAATACGCCAGTTCTAGGGTCGGGGCCGAGCGAAAAAGCACTATATTGTTTTGGTCGGGCAGCAACTACTTTATCAATTTCGGGTGTCATCAATGATGGATGATCACTAAACGCAGAAAGATTAAGCTGAGATAACTGGGTCTGGATGTCTTTGCTTAAACCAATTTTTTGTGCCCGATCTTTCAGGAACCGGGCAGCAGTCTGAGGCTTGGTCTTGGCTGCTTTTACATTGACCCATCCCAGCAGTTGGGCATTGAAGCGATGATTTGGAGCAATTTGAGGACCTACATTCGGTAATGGCGCGTTAATTTCATCATCGATATTCAATTTGGTGTCAAAAATGCAGTATCTATTGGTGGTCGGAAAGGCAACCATTGCATCATGACGATAACCAGGATGGAACACGGACAGGGTTCTGGTCTGTACATGATTCATGGTTAAGCCATCTTGCGCGATGGTATGCACATTCAGGCTATTCAGCTTCTCAAATTCAGCTTTCTTGTCTGCCTCCTGATAGGCTGAACAGGCTTTAATAGTTTGTTCTGCGCTAAACTTACTGGAATTGGGAATTTCCTTAATGATTAGACCAATGGTATCGCGTACACCACCATGAATCATGCGCCAGCGGTTAAACTGATTCTGTTCTGCTTTGATCTCACCTAAAATTTTACCATTGATAGAGGTGTAGTAATTCTGGTTAGTCCAGAAGCCACCAATAGACAGGTCATTATAATTTTCCAGCATGCCTATACCTACACCTTCACAGTTATTGGGAACAGCGAATTTGACATTAGGATCGGGATTGCTACAGCGATATTGGATTTGCTGGAACAACAGGATGTTTTCGTTTGGGTAACTGTTTTTTTCTTTCCATAGAATATCCATATCTCCAGTTGAGGTGACTTTGCCATTTTTGACTTTTGGTGCTCTTGAGCCTTCAACAATCAATGGGCCTGCCATGCCATTCGACACCTGAAGAGCAGTTGAGCCATGCAGATGGGCGTGATACCAGTAAGTCCCTGCGGGATGGTTCGGTTCCATTTTGAACTCATAATCAAATTTTTCCTGAGGTTTGAATTTCAGGAAAACATTATCGCTATTGCCTTGAGGACTCACCCAGAAGCCATGGGTATGCAGGTTGGTGGTATTAAAGCAGTGAGGTTCATTGACATTCTCAACATGAGTTGAACAAGTTGCTTCTGACTCGGGTGGCAGCTGGTTATTCAGGTTAACCGCCATGGTTTCACCCTGTTTGACCCGAATCTGTGGTCCGACCAATTGATCCTCAACATATTCACCAGTTTTTTTCTTATCAAATAAACTGGGTTTGGTTAAATAGCCTCTCAGCAGTACCTGATCCCATAAGCCATTTCTGGGGTTATAGAGCTTGCTGGTTTTATAGGCCACGATCAGCTCATATTTGCCCTTGGCACTTTTCGGTAACAGAGGTGGGTTGCTAATCAAGCTGTCTGATGTTGTCGGAACGGGATGTGATGGCTTGGGTGGATGTGTTGGGTGTGAGGGATGAGAGGGTTGGGACGGGTTAGATGGATTGGACGGTGGTGATGGATTTTTTGTTCCATCCCAACCGCGAGCTAAGAGCGTCAAAATGGCGGCTATAGCTCCGAATATTGCGATTTTCAACATTTCAGTTCTGCCTGTTATGGTTATTGTTTTAATGTGAGGATTGTGAATAACGTGACATACGTCACACTGAGCTTCTGATAGTTTTGGAAAATCTGTTATCCCAAATTAGGGGATTGAAATTTTGCTAAATGCGGCGGCAGGACAGGCCTATGAAAACCAGTGAGACTATATTTTTTTATCTTTAAAAAAATGCACATAAAATTAATTATTTATTATTGATATTAGTGGGTTAGGGTAATAATCAAATAAAAAGATAGAGAAATATTTTGCAACATAAGACTAAAGAATAAGGCGAATTATTCAGATTTTTTTAGCAAAAGACCGCTTTAAAGCAAAAATTCTAAAGTCTATGTAACAAATTTTTGCGAAAATACCATTTTTTATAATTAAGTGTTTGAAAAATATAAAATTTGGGAAATGCTATTTGTGCAGCGTACAATGCTGCTATTACAAAAGTAACTCATCGATATCTATTGATGAATAAAAATAGAGATAAACGAGGGCAGGCAAGCTTATGAACAACAACTACCGTAAACCGCTGCAATCCACCCAGCTGGAATATTATGACGTGCGACAGGCCGTAGAAGATATTCAGCCAGGCGCATATGCCAAACTTCCTTATACTTCTAAAGTCCTGGCAGAGCAGTTGGTGCGTCGTTGTGATCCTGCCATTCTGGAACAGTCTTTACGTCAGCTGATTGAGTGTAAACAGGAACATGATTTTCCCTGGTATCCGGCACGTGTAGTGTGTCATGACATCTTGGGACAAACGGCACTGGTGGACCTTGCCGGTTTACGTGATGCGATTGCAGATCAGGGCGGTGACCCGTCTAAAGTCAATCCGGTAGTACCAACCCAACTGATTGTCGATCATTCACTGGCAGTTGAGTTTGGTGGTTTTGATCCGGATGCCTTTGAGAAAAACCGTGCCATTGAAGACCGTCGTAACGAAGACCGTTTCCATTTTATTGAATGGACTAAAACCGCGTTTGAAAATGTTGATGTAATTCCTGCGGGCAATGGCATCATGCACCAGATCAATCTGGAGAAAATGTCTCCGGTGATTCAAAACCGTGATGGTCTGGCATTCCCGGACACCTGTGTTGGTACAGATTCGCATACCCCGCATACCGATGCATTGGGCGTGATCTCGATTGGTGTGGGTGGTCTGGAAGCTGAAAACGTGATGTTGGGCCGTGCGTCTTGGATGCGTCTGCCGGACATCATTGGTGTGGAATTGGTGGGTCAGCGCAAGCCGGGCATTACCGCAACCGATATCGTCTTGGCATTGACTGAATTCCTGCGTAAAGAGCGTGTGGTAGGCGCTTATCTGGAATTTTTTGGTGAAGGTGCTGACAGCATGTCGGTGGGGGATCGTGCCACGATTTCCAACATGACCCCGGAATATGGCGCAACGGCTGCGATGTTCTATATTGACCAGAACACCATTGATTATCTGACCTTGACCGGTCGTGAACCTGAGCAAGTCAAACTGGTGGAAACCTATGCCAAAGAAATTGGTCTTTGGGCATCGGATATGACTCAAGCGGAATATCCACGTGTGCTGCGTTTCGATTTATCGACTGTGACACGTAATATCGCTGGCCCATCGAATCCACATGCACGCGTATCAACTGCTGATCTGAAAGAAAAAGGTATTGCCGGTAATTTAGAAGCAGCTCGTGCGCAAGAAGCAGAAGGCTTAATGCCAGATGGCGCGGTGATTATCGCGGCGATTACCTCTTGTACCAATACCTCTAACCCACGTAATACGGTGGCGGCAGGTTTGCTAGCACGTAAGGCCAATGAATTGGGCTTGGTGCGTAAACCTTGGGTGAAATCTTCTTTTGCACCGGGTTCTAAAGCGGCTGCTTTGTATTTGGAAGAAGCAGGCGTACTTAAAGATTTAGAAAAACTGGGCTTTGGTATCGTGGCCTATGCATGCACGACCTGTAACGGTATGTCGGGTGCACTCGATTCAAAGATTCAGCAGGAAATTATCGATCGTGACCTGTATGCAACAGCGGTGCTTTCGGGCAACCGTAACTTCGATGGGCGTATTCATCCTTATGCGAAACAGGCATTCTTGGCTTCACCGCCTTTAGTGGTAGCGTATGCGATTGCCGGTACGATTCGTTTTGATATCGAAAAAGATGCTTTAGGAAACGATAAAGACGGCAATCCGATTTATCTAAAAGATATCTGGCCATCGGATGAAGAAATTGATGCGCTGGTGAAAGTTGCTGTAAAACCAGAACAATTCAAAAAAATCTATATTCCGATGTTCGACTTGGGTGTGAATGAAAAAGCAACAAGTCCGTTGTATGACTGGCGTCCGCAAAGTACGTATATTCGCCGTCCGCCGTATTGGGAAGGGGCTTTGGCTGCACCGCGTACCTTGTCAAATATGCGTCCGCTGGCGATCTTGGGCGATAACATCACCACTGATCATTTATCACCATCGAATGCCATTGTTTTAGACAGTGCTTCGGGTGAATACCTGAAAAAAATGGGTGTGCCTGAGGAAGACTTTAACTCTTATGCAACGCATCGCGGTGATCACTTGACTACGCAACGTGCAACATTTGCCAACCCGAAACTGTTTAATGAGATGGTGGTGCGTTCTGATGGTACCATCAAGCAGGGTTCGAAAGCACGTGTGGAGCCTGAAGGCGAAGTAATGCGGATGTGGGAAGCCATTGAAATCTACATGAATCGTAAACAACCGTTGATCATTATTGCCGGTAAGGATTATGGTCAGGGTTCGAGTCGTGACTGGGCGGCGAAAGGTGTGCGTCTGGCAGGTGTAGAAGCGATTGTGGCAGAAGGTTTTGAGCGTATCCACCGTACCAACTTGGTCGGTATGGGGGTATTGCCGCTTGAGTTTAAGTCGGGTACGGATCGTAAGACTTTAGGTCTTGATGGTACGGAGCTGTATAGCGTGATTGGTAATATTGCGCCACGTTCGACGTTGACTTTGGTGGTTGAGCGTTCAACCGATGATGGTAAGAACCAGATTATTGAAGTGCCAGTCACTTGCCGTTTAGACACTGAAGAAGAAGTGCATGTGTATGAAGCGGGTGGGGTATTGCAGCGCTTTGCACAGGATTTCTTGGAAGGGAATGTGGCTTGATGAGTTAAGCTGAAAGCAATTTACTTATACTATATAAGACCCTGCATTGATGTGGGGTTTTATGTTTTTAGGTTATTATAAATATAGTGATAAAGTTGTATATGAAAAATAGTATTGAATATTAAATCAAATTCTGAAAAATTAATGGTGTTTTGATTAGTGAATATTATTTTCTCAAAAAGTTCTTTTTTCCCATAATATTTATCTAAATCAAACTTTTTATTTGATGGATTGTAAGTGCGTGTACCAATACAAGAACCTGTAATACTACTATCATAAAAATCTTCAATTACTTTGTTTTCTGGTAATTGAATTAAATATAAATTTTCGAAAACATGAAAAAATTTTAATGTTGAAGATGTAGTTAATAATGATTTATTAATTAATTTAATAGTTTCTTTGAACTCACTTTTAGCAAGCTTAATTACATCATTTCCAGCCGTGTCTCCATCGACAATTATTAAGCAAGGTTTCAAACTAATATTTTTAGCTTGATAAATGAGTTTGTAATTCTTTAAAAATTTGTTGAGTAATCCAGTTCCACCCTGATATCCCATAATTTTAGAAAATCTTTTGGTTTGCTGTAATGAAGAAAATTTTAAAAAATTTAGTGAATTAGGATACAACTTATGACAAGCCAATTTTAGGTGAAGGGGGTCTGTATAACCCTCACCAACAAGAATCATTCTTTGTGGATGAACAAAGTAATGATGAAAGAGGAATTTAGTATAGAGCTTTTCAGTACTCTGCAATTCATCAAAGTTTCTAGTTTGATTATTAAATTCAATTTGTTGTTTATTTCTTATTTGAAAAATATGACTTAAAATTCCATTTAAAGCCTCTCTAGTAGTTTTATCTGTATCCATGTGAACTTTGGATTTGAAAAAATGACCTTCAGCACAAAAACTTTGAACCATAGACCTTGTATAGCGATAATATTCTTTGCTGATATTAACTTTTCTATTAACTGTTAAGCCTGTAACTTCTTGCCTATTATATTTGTTAGTTAGTCTTGTTTTTTGAGGGTTAACTTCAAATTTACTACTATTAATTGCATATTTTAAAGTAGAACCGATTACCCAACTTTTACCATCTAATTTAATTATTTCCTCAGAAAATTGAGGTAAATTGGTTGAAAGGGTTAAATCATCAACATATCTTGTATATGTAAATTTATACTTTCTTGCTAGTTTAACCATTTTAATATCGAGAATATTGCCAATTAAATTACTGATAATTGGCGAGCAAGGACTACCTTGTGGTAAGAAGCCTTCTTGTACCTGATTTGGACGGTAAGTAGCAATTTGTGCAACTAATAAAGCAATATCAAAATTCAATTGAAAATACTTATTTTTTGTAAAAAAGCCGATAATCCTAGAAAAAGTAATACTTTGAAAAAAGTCTTTTAAATCTATATTTAAAACAAGATTTTTTCCAACATGCTTTTTAGCGTTGCTATATATACCGAAATTTATAACTTTTGATTCAAAAGATGTGCGAGATTTTTTTGAGATAGGTATCTCAACTAATATTTTTTTTCTAAAACCATGTGAACTAATACATTGTACGTACGAAGACTTAGATAATCTTTTGTGTTCTAGTTCATCATAACAGTGAGTTAAAAGTATAGACAAGCGAGTCTGTAAGATTTTAAGGTCAGGAACTGGAGCTAAAATATTACGCCTACTTCCATTTTTTTTAGGTATTTTAAAACTTTTATATTTATTTTGAATTGGTTGGCTAAACAATATACGAGTAAATTCTTTTTCAGAATAACCTAGTAAGCTAGCAAAATCTTTTTGTGTTTGACATGTTTTCAATAAAAACAAATTATCCAATGGATGCCCCTTGGGAACTCATATGGTCACAGTACAGCAGAGCCAACTGTTCAGCACAAAGTATAGTATCGGCAAGCATTGGACAATACGCCTCTCACATTTTCAAAACAGACTGCGATACGCAATCTAAAAATCTTCCCAAAGGGCGATGTATTATACATAATAACTTTATTTTATAAACACTTATCGATAGATTTTTTTATTTGATATAAAGGTTCGCCCAAATGCCATCATCATTTACAAAAATGGACAATAGATATTCATTACCAGAGGGTTATACTAGTCAGACCATTTCTAAAACCATGGAGAACAAAGATGGTTACTGCTGGCGAAAAACCCGGAACAGGCTTCTATTTTTGTGTTCAATGCGGACACCGCACCTACTTAGAAATTGGTACTGATCGTTTACCACCGTGTACCAAATGCCAAGGCAATCAATTTAACAATAAGAATGCCTAAGCAAAACAACTCAAACAGTTACCCTCTGTTTTGAATGAAAGCCCTATTACTCGATAGGGCTTTTTGCTATTTAAACATCCCTATTTATAGTTTAAGATTGATTGAAAAATAATCAATAAAACCCCATCTAAAACTCTAGATTCAAAGTATTTAGGGCAGCTCAATTGCAACATTATCTTGATCTTAATCACGACTCAGGTGTTGCCAATTACGAGATTGGTAACGAGTTTATTCGCGTTCAATTCAAGAAAACCTCGAAAGTTTACACTTATAGCTATAGCAGTGCCGGTTATCAGCATGTCGAAAACATGAAACAGCTCGCTCAATATGGCGATGGACTAAATGCCTATATCAATCATCATACCCGACAGCTCTTTGTACGATAAAACTGGTCTGCTTCTTGCTTCAGTGAAAGTCCTAGAAGGCAAATATTTTCTAAAGAGTAAATACCTGCCTAGAAATAGTGCAAGTGCATATATTAAAAAGAGGGCTATCACCTATGGATATTCAACAGCACGCACCAGAGTCAGGAAATTTAGATAAAAAAGCCCATTTCTATTCTGCATGGCCACTGATCCTGATTCTTTTTGGGGGCGCGATTGGCTCGGTTTACGCTGTGATCGCTTATTTGCTTAATTTGAAAATTTATAGTTCTGAGTTGACTAGAATTAATAAGGTACTGGCTAATCTTCTGTGCGGGATGTCCGCGATTAGTGCCTGGTGGTTTAGTGCGCAATGGATTCAGGGAACATTCTTTCAATAAAACAGCAATCCTGTCCTGAATATAAATTGCAATAAAGTCTCATTTTGGCGAATAAAAAAGCATAAAAAATTGGAAATGGAATTTATTTCTCTATATGTGGGTTAATAATGAAATAAATTTTCAGATTTAATGCAAATTAAAAAAACATAGGAAATTAATCCCGTCCATCTTTGCCTAATATAGCTTTCAAGGGTGTGATGGGATCGGAAAGAGTAGCATGCTGTGAGCGGCGCAAAACGCGAGTGCAGTACGAACCCAAAAGGTCTCGATTCGGCTTAGGACGCTATAGACCAAAAGTTTATAGGCTATAAGATCAGGTCTTACAAAGAATGATAGTTGAAGTAAACCATTGCGAGTTTTCCCAACACCCTAAAAAATTCTCCAGCAATATACGTAGAATTAAAAATTAAAATAAATATAAATCATAAATTTAAGAAAACTATTTATCCAAGCAGGATACAAATCCATCCTTCATTTATCAGCATGATCTGTTATTTTAAAAACATCAGCTGCCCCCTAGGGGAATCCTCATGAATCTCGATATCTGGTGTCGCTTTTTACTGTTTTGCACACTGATCAATTATGTCATTCTCATGATCTGGTTCGTAGTCTTTGTCTTTGTCCGAAACTGGATGAAACAGGTGCATGGAAAATGGTTTCGGCTGTCAGATACCAGTTTTGATGTGATTCATTATTCAGGGATGGCGCTCTATAAAATTGGCATTCTGCTGTTTAACCTGACGCCGTTAATTGCAATCTATTTGATGAATCAAGGCTAAGTGCTAGGTTGATTAAATCTTCGAGTGATAAAAATAAGATGGGATTAGTATCATTTTATCGCTACTTGATAGCATGACAGGATCAATAAGAACGAAAAAAGATTTCAAAGGAGTTGAAGGATGAATCAATTCAAATCGGCCCTGATTTTAGGTGCCTTGATCGGCTTGGGAATGATTATTGCAGGATGGATTCTGGGCAATAGCGCGCTGAAAATTAAACAATATGAACGTATAGTTTCAGTCAAAGGCTTGTCGGAACGCGAAGTCAAAGCCGATGTGGCAGTATGGCCAATCCGCTTTAATGCCGGCAGTCAGGATCTGGCCGAATTGTACGATACCATGCAAACCAATACCCAGGAAATTCAGACCTTCTTAAAAAATGAAGGGTTTAGCACGGAAGAAATTACCAGCGCTTCACCGAGTATCACCGATAAATACGCCCAGCAATATGGCGGGGATGCCAATGTCGTGCTACGTTACACCGCCAGCCAGACTATCACCGTCTATACCCACAAAATAGATGCAGTGCGTGCGGCACAAAGTCGTCTGGTGGCTTTGGGCAGAAAAGGCATTGCCTTTGCAGGGGATGATTCTGGGCAAAGAACAGAATATTTATTTACCAAGCTGAATGACATCAAGCCGGCGATGATTGAACAAGCCACCGAAAATGCCCGAAGTGTGGCGGAAAAATTTGCTGCCGATTCAAAAAGCAGTCTCGGCAAAATCAAATCCGCCAATCAGGGACTGTTTAGTATTGAAGATCGCGACAGCAATACCCCGTATTTGAAGAAAGTGCGCGTGGTCTCGACCGTCGATTATTATCTGGCAGATTAAGCTGAGCTGGTCAAGCACGGTAATTGACAGCCTAGAAGCCGCTTGTTATTTTGCGCGCATTATTATAGATGCTGTACCCTTAAAATGCCCATCAACAATGACTTTGTCTATTGTCCACCGCAAGAACCGCTGCATATCGTTTATGAAGATGATGATCTGGTGGTGATTGAAAAGCCGGCCGGATTATTGTCGGTTCCGGGGCGTTTACCTGAACATCACGACAGTGCCTATTTGCGGGTACTGGACCAGTATCCGCAGGCCAAAATTACCCATCGTCTGGATATGGCCACCTCCGGTATTTTGATGTTTGCCAAACACCGCGATGCAGAAGTGGCGGTGAGTAAAATGTTTCAGGCACGCACGGTACTTAAAAATTATGTCGCGCTGGTACAAGGCAAACTTGAAGGTGAGGGCAGCGTCGAAGTGCCTTTAATTACCGACTGGGAAAACCGTCCGCGTCAGATGGTGCATTTTGAACTGGGCAAGGCCGCCAAAACCCTGTATCAGGCCTTAGAATATCTACCCCAGCAAGACATTAGCCGGGTACTACTGACACCAATTACTGGCCGTTCCCATCAGCTACGCGTGCATATGCTGCATATCGGTCATCCCATTACTGGCGATAAAATTTATCATCCTGAACCCCAGCGCAGTCCTTTAAATCGTATGGCCTTGCATGCCAGTTATTTGGCTTTTACCCAGCCTTTGAGTGGTGTCCCGGTCGAAATAAAGGCAGACATACCATTCTAATTTGATTCTGCTTAATAGTTAGATTCAACCGGACACATGCTTTTTAATCTCATAAATATGATCAGGATCAAGCTCTTAAACTGGGCAATCCGAATAAAAAAGTGTGAGAATTTATTTCGATAACAGCGTGGAAATGAGTGGCTTTATAAGCATGTTCAAATGAAATTTTCTACTGATCCATTGCCTGATCGGCTGTTACTGCAGAATATAAATTTTAATGTTCGGTTTATCTCTTAATGATGAGTCTAGAGAATTTTTATTCTTTTATCTCCCGCTATAGGCCTGATGCCTTTATTTTTATGGTTTTTTAATTTTCCTTTCATTATTTTTAAACTTTCAAATTATATCCTTTGATATAAAAAATATCTTAAGTTGTTTCAGAATGGATTTGGTTTAAGCTGGAAATCAGCCCGCCATGTATGACTTACACATAAAAATTTTGTAGAAAAATAAAATGAATGAATGACTTAGTATTGATCAACGGCTTTGCTTATCTGTCCGAAGTGATGCAAAATCAATCATTACTTTATAATAAATTTTTAATTTGATGGTTTAGGGCGCTGCCCGGGGTTAAAGGAAAGAACGATGCTCAGTATGGCTCTCTTCGTTCTCGCGAGTATTTCAATATGTGCATTGCTATGGAGCTTGAAGGTACAAGCTTCATTACGCAGCAATATTCAGTTTTTACAGGAAAATCTGGATCATTCCCGCAGCAAATTGGCAGATTATGAAACTCAAGTCGATGAATTGAATTATGAAATCACCCAACTGCGGGTACAGAATGGCAGTTTAAACATTGCGCTGAATAAATATAAAAAATATCAGGATATCTGGGATATCGAGCAATATATTATTAACCGGACTTTGCAGGCCGAAAACTTTGTTGAAGCGACCAAGCTGGATGCTTCGATCATGATCGATGATCTCAAAGCCTATATCGCAAGAGTAAAAGATTATCTTGCCCAGTTTCAGGCGCAGGCCGTGGCCGAGGTTGAGCAGGAGGCCCGACAAAGTTTGCACGGTTATTATGAACAGGCCAAACAACAGCATCGCTTGCAAGAGGTATTGAGTGCTTTAGAGCATAAAATACAGGCCCAGCGCTTCGGCTTGCAGCTTCCCGCAACACAGGTTTTAGAGCAGCTGATTGAGGGTTATAGCGAAACGGATGCGGTTCGGTATTTACGCAATGTCCGTGACAGAATTCAGCAGGCCATAGAAACACAGCAGGTGGCGAGCTGTAATTATGTCGACGACAATCGCCGTCGAAGTACTATTGAAATCCTGAGTCTGGCTTTCAACTGTAAGGCAGATTTATATCTCTCTCAATTAAGCACAGAAAATCTGGGCGAGATATTGCAAGCCTTAAAGGATGATTATGTCTTGCTGAATTATACCGGGCAGGCACTGAGTCAGGCGATGATTCAAGAATCCTATCTTGATCTGCGTTTAGAGGAGCTCAAGTTTGCTGCACTGGTTTTGCAATTGAAACAAGATCATCTGCATCCATACATCGCTTAGATCATGACACTCATAGGGCTAGAAGATTTTTACCAGAGTATTCTGAATGCCATAAGTTGGTTTAGATCCTGATATTTTTCAGGATTTTTGGCCTTGAGGAATCTTGAATATATTGATCCCCTTATTTATTTTTATATTTATAAAAATCATATGTTTATTTATGGTTAAAAGATAATATTTTTTGTCTGTATCTCGATAATTGTACAAAAATCAGCTAATCTTAAATGCAGAATAAAACAGCATCATAATAAGGATACTTCTATGTCACGTGATTACAATCAATTCCCTGACGATGAAAATGGCAATGTACTGTGGCAAATGCATCAGGATGGCGACGACTTGCAAGAAGCGCACGAAATTGAATTTTCCATTGCCTTTGCGGATGAAGCGCAGGCAGATCGTTGTGCCTTGCATCTATTAAAAGAAGAGCAAAAAATCAGCCTGTTTCAGGACGAAGAAAGCGATACCCTGGAATGGATTATCACGATTTATGTGTATATGGAGCCTGCCTACGAAGATATCGTGGATCTGGAACAATGGTTCAGCAAAATCGCTGCACAATTTCAGGGCGAATATGATGGTTGGGGTTGCATGGCCTATGTCTATGATGATGAGCTGGATGACGAAGAGAGCAGCCTGCGTAGTAGCTGAGCATGCTTGTATTTAAATGATTTAAAGTAAGAAACCTGGTGCTGCCGGGTTTTTTTATTGCTCTATTTAATTAGCTATACGAAGATTTGAGCTTGAGTATAGATACATACTCATTATATATAGCCAGCTCAAAACTGGATAAAATAACTCGGATCAGTACTTAACTCAGGCTGATTTAGTCACAACAAATGCAGGGAATATCCCGCAATAAAAAAATAATAAGAACAAAGGACAAGAAAAAATGAGTTACACCTTAAAAATGCATCGTGTGTTCAGTGCACCACCGGAGCGGGTGTATCGTGCCTTTGTGCATCCGGATGCACTGGCCAAATGGCTGGCACCACATGGCTTTATTGCCAAAGTAGAACATGCGGAAGTTAAACCCGGCGGCAGCTATAAAACGACCTTTACCAATTTTTCTACCGGGACCCAGCATCATTTTCATGGTATTTATCATGAGGTCATTCCTAATCAGCTGCTGCGCTATACCGATCAGTTTTCTACCCCAGACTTGCAGGGTGAAATAGAGGTGACGATCATCTTTGAAAAAGTCTCAATCGGTACCGGTTTGCATATTATTCAGGTGGGTTATCCGGATGTGGTACCGCCAGCGGTGTGTCATTTGAGCTGGCAGGAATCACTGCAACTCCTGTCTTTGCTGGTTAATCCGCAGATTTCAGACAATTAATTCCTTGGATCTCCTGTGTTGGTTTCATCCCAATGTCCTCTCCATCAGCGCGCCTGACAAAAATGCTATACTGTGAGCTTATTTGTTTCATTTATTTTATTTTTCTCTTTTTTTCGAGGTTTTTATGGGTCTGCCAAACTGTCCAAAATGTCAATCTGAATATACCTATACAGATGGCGATCTACTGATCTGTCCTGAATGTGCACATGAGTGGAAAGAAGGTGAAGTCACTGAAGAACAAGTGATCATCAAGGATGCCAACGGCAATGTGCTGGCGGACGGTGATAGCGTCACGGTGATTAAAGACCTGAAAATCAAAGGTTCATCTTCAGTGGTGAAAGTGGGCACTAAAGTCAAAAGTATCCGTTTGTTGCCTGATGCTGCCGATGGGCATGATATCGATTGTAAAATCGAGGGGATCGGCCCGATGAAATTGAAATCCGAATATGTCAAGAAAGCTTAAATTTAGCCTTAGACTAAAATTCTGACGAGAGAATAATACGGTTGATTAGGGTCTGTTGACATTTACTGTTCATAATTAACCCTATAAAGGTAGCCATAAAAATATACAGGCTAAAGCAACAGAACTTTGATAATTTCTT
>NZ_JALGQY010000077.1:0-1329 GCF_022809915.1 Acinetobacter lwoffii
GGTTCCGGAATTAAACCTTCCTTTTCATAAAACCTAATTGTTAATACTGAACATGAGGTTTTTTTAGAGAGTTCACCAATTTTTAAATGCATTGAGTTAGTATTTCCAAAGATTCTTGACTCTATAGTAACTATAGGGATTCTAATATTCAAAGTTTATAATTTTTTTAATGGGTATAATTATGAGTGGTTGTGGATGTAGTAAAGAAACACCATGCGAAGATAAGAAATCTCAACAAGAAAATCATCCATCAATTGCAGAAGCAAACAATTCAAAGAATTGTGATAATACGCTTAGCTGTTGTGGTGAAGAGGAAGAAAAAAAATCTTCATCTCCTTGCTGTAACACTTCAAACAGTTGTGAAGATACCGCTCAATCCTGTTGTAGTTCTGATCCCAAAGAAAATTTAAGCACTGAAGACGTTTTAAAAGATTCGCACTACATGAGTGAATACTTAGTTCCCAAAATGGATTGTTCTGCGGAAGAACAGATGGTTCGTATGGCGCTATCTTCAATTGATGGTGTTCAAAAACTCATCTTTGATTTACCTAACCGGTCTTTAAAGGTTCTACATAATCAAAAAGATGAAAATATAACTACCAAACTTGAAGCTTTGGGTTTTGGTGCAAAGCTTGTGAAGACTGAAACTTATATAAGCAATCAACAGGCTAAGCAAACAAGTACCTACACCATTCCTAAAATGGATTGCTCTGCTGAAGAGCAAATGGTCCGTATGGCTCTTGCAGATCTTGAAGCAGTTAAAGGTCTTACTTTTGATCTTCCCAATCGAAAACTGAAAGTCTTCCATAATGAAGGGATTCAGCAAATTACGGCTAAACTCGAAGGACTGGGTTTTGGGGCGAAACTTGATGAAACACAGCTTTCTACAGGCGATATACCTAATGAACCTGATCCTGTGAGACAAGCTAAAGTACTTAAACTGTTATTAGGCATTAATGCTCTACTGTTCTTTATAGAATTCATCAGCGGTATTATTGCTGCGTCTACAGGATTGATTGCTGATTCTCTAGATATGTTTGCCGATGCAGCCGTTTATGGTATTGCGCTATATGCCGTCGGAAAAGCTGCGAAATATCAAGTGAAAGCAGCCCATTTCGCAGGTTGGATTCAGTTATTACTTGCTGTCATCGTGATTATTGATGTCATTAGACGATTCATGTTTGGAAGCGAGCCAGAATCAACGCTCATGATTGTTATTGGCCTGCTCGCACTTATAGCTAACGTGACATGCTTATATCTTATTTCTGGTCATCGAGAAGATGGCGCACATATGAAAGCCAGTTGGATTTTCTCGGCGAATGACGTTGT
>NZ_JALGQY010000020.1:0-58134 GCF_022809915.1 Acinetobacter lwoffii
CCCTTGAATTAAATAATTTTGCTGATTACTTTAAGATCAAATAAATTGTACGTTTTTTGATTTATGACGGAAGTCTAATCACTACACGCTCTTTTTTGTTTCTAGAAACAATCCATAAAGAAACACTAATATCTGTGGTATAAAACATATCCATCGGAAGGACAATAATAGCCTCGACCAAATCGTTTTCAATCAATTTTTTTCTGATTTCAAGCTCTACACCAGTTGCTGATAAAGCACCATTAGAAAGGATGAATCCTGCTACACCATTTTGCGATAGTTTAGACACCATATGCAAAATCCATGCATAGTTTGCATTACTTTTAGGTGGTATCGCATATGCAGACCATCGTGGATCATTAGTTAACTCTTTTTCACTACGCCAGTCTTTTTGATTAAAAGGTGGATTAGCCATAATAAAATCAAACTTTTCATCTTTATGTTGATCATTATGAAGAGTATCAGTTGCAACTTGCCCTAAATTTGCACTTAACCCTCTAATTGCAAGGTTCATTTTTGCTAATTTATAGGTAGTAGTTGTTTGTTCTTGACCATAAATAGAAATATTCTTTTTACTCCCTTTATGGTTTTCTACAAACTTTATCGATTGAACAAACATACCGCCTGAACCACAACATGGATCATAAATTTTTCCCTGAAATGGCTGTATTAGTTCTGCAATCAGATCAACTATACTTTTAGGAGTATAAAACTCTCCCTTTCCTTTGCCTTCAGCAAGAGCAAAATTAGATAAGAAATACTCGTAAATACGACCAATAAGGTCTTCATGATAGTTATGAACAGATTCTATATCATTCACCACATCAATTAATGAAGACATTTTATTCGCTGGAATTTGCATTCTAGAGAAATAGTTTTCAGGTAATGCTCCTTGCAAAGACTTATTATTTTTCTCTATTTCCGTTAATGCTTTATCTATTTTTATTGAAATATCAGTTTGCTTGGAATTTTTTACAATGTATGACCATCTTGCTTCCTCTACTAAAAAGAAAACATTATCTTTCTGATAAAACTCTTTTCTATCTACAAATTGTATGCCATAGGCTTCAATAATTTTGCTACGTTGAGCATCATAAAGGTCACCAATAAATTTAAGAAAAACTAACGACAAAACAATATGTTTATACTCAGAAGGTTCAACACTACCACGTAACTTATTAGCACTATCCCATAAAGATTCTTCAAAACTTTTTACTTTTGATTTGGTAGGTTTTTTAGCCACTGACTGTATTCCTGAAATTAATGCCCTAATTAAAGCAAATTTTTGATAAAAATAGAATTAACTAGCTTTTATTTGTTTGCTATGAATGTTTTTTATCCAACCATGTCATTTAGACTTAAAATAAAATACCGATTTATTAGCTAAAATTTTACCCTTGTAAATAAGTGTCAATTTTATTGATACTCTTTAATTGAAGCTAATACTTTGATAAAAAGTGTTAAGAAAACTGTTAATTTTTCATTTTTTTAGATAACTTTTCAAAATCATATACTTAACAAATATTTTAACATATTGATATGACATTATCGTAATTTTAGGTGGAGGCGCAATCGTGCTTCCGGTGTTACATGAAATTATTCCGGTAAATATGAACACCCTACGTCTTGAAGTCCGCCGTGCTGATGATCAGGCACTGATTACCCGTGACCGTAAGCGGGTCGATGTCATGGCCGAATTCTATGTACGGGTCAAGCCTACCGCAGATTCAATTGCCACCGCAGCACAAACCCTTGGTCAAAAAACCATGTCACCGAATGAACTGAAAAATCTGGTGGAAGGTAAATTTGTTGATTCACTGCGCGCAGTGGCGGCAGAAATGGCCATGGAAGAACTGCATGAAAAACGCGTCGATTTCGTGCAAAAAGTACAGCAAGTCGTTTCAGAAGATTTACATAAAAATGGTCTGGAGCTTGAAACGGTTTCCCTAACCGGACTGGATCAGACCGGATTTAAATACTTCAACCCGCAAAATGCATTTGATGCTGAAGGTCTGACCAAGCTCACTGAAACCATTGAAGATCGTCGCCGCAAGCGTAACCACATTGAACAGGATACCGATCTGGCGATCAAAACCAAAAATCTGGAAGCTGAACAGGCGCGCCTGCAAATTATTCGTGAAGAAGAATATGCCAAGCTGCAACAAGAACGTGAAATTGCCATTCGCCGTGCTGAACAGCTGGCTGAAATTGCCGCTCAGGAAGCCGGCAAAAAACGTGAAGCAGAAGAAGCACAAATTGCCGCTGAACGAGAAGTCGAACTCAAGCGTATTTTGGCCGCCCGTGATGTCGAGAATGAAAATATTCAAAAGGCTCAGCTGATTCAAAAAGCACAGGTCGAGCAAAAGAAAACCATTGAACTGGCTGAACAGGATCGCGCCATTGCCATTGCGGAAAAATCACGTGCTGAATCTGAAGCTAAAGCCCAAGCCGATCAGGCACGTGCACAAGCGGTAAAAGCGGAAGAAGAAGTCATCACCGTACGTCAAATCCAGCAGGCAGAGCGTCAAAAGGCAGTTGAGCTGGTCGCAGCCAAAGAACATGCTGAAAAAGATGCAATTGCAATTACAGTTGCCGCTGAAGCTGGCAAACAGGCAGCAGCAGATGATGCAGAAGCAGTGCGAATTGCGGCTGAGGCGGAAGCAGAAAAAGTCCGCCTTAAAGCCAAGGGCGAAGCGGATGCGAAAATTCTACTGGCTCAGGCAATGGAGAAACAGTATCAGGTGGATGCTGAAGGTACACGTGCGGTCAATGAAGCCAATAACGTCCTGTCACCTGAACAGGTCGAAATGCAGATTCGTCTGGCCATGCTGAAATACTTGCCTGAAATTATCCGGGAAAGCGTCAAACCAATGGAAAATATTGATGATATCAAGATTCTCCAGGTGAATGGCCTACATGGCGGTCATACCGGTGCCTGTCAGGCAGATGCCCATCATGAGAATGGTAATGTTGCTCTATCAGATCAGGTAGTGAATAGCGCCCTACGTTATCGTAGCCAAGCACCGCTCATTGACAGCCTGATGAGTGAGCTCGGTATTCAGGGTGGAGATATTAATGGGATGACCCAAAGCCTTAAAGCTAAAACTTAAAAATAGACTGAGATATAAAAAAGCTCCCATCTGGGAGCTTTTTTATTAAAGGTCTAATGTGAATATCACACTAAACCTTTATCTTTTAATACTTGCAGCATGGTTGAACCAAGTTCGGCTGGACTACGTGTATACGCCATACCCGCACGTTCAAAGGCAGCAAATTTTTCTTCAGCTGTGCCCTTACCACCTGAAATAATCGCACCTGCGTGACCCATACGTTTGCCTTTAGGTGCAGTTACACCCGCAATATAACCAACAACTGGCTTAGTCACATTCGATTGAATATATTCAGCTGCTTCTTCTTCAGCTGTACCACCAATCTCACCAATCATGATAATGGCTTCAGTTTGCGGATCTTCCTGGAACAATTTCAAGCAATCAATCTGGTTCATGCCCGGAATTGGGTCTCCACCAATACCGATACAAGTCGACTGACCTAAACCGAGTTTTGTGGTTTGCGCCACAGCCTCATAAGTCAGTGTGCCTGAACGCGAAATAATCCCGATTTTACCCGGCTGATGAATATGCCCCGGCATGATCCCGATCTTACATTCACCCGGCGTAATAATACCCGGACAGTTTGGTCCGATCAGACGTGTGCCATTACCATTGGTTTCCAGATAACGCTTGGCTTTGAGCATATCGATGGTCGGTACACCTTCAGTGATCACCACAATTAACTCAATGCCAGAATCAACCGCTTCAACAATAGAATCCAGTACAAAGGGGGCCGGAACATAAATCACCGAAGCATCTGCACCTGTTTCTTTCACCGCTTCACGCATGGTATTAAATACAGGCAATTCTAGATGGGTTTGACCACCTTTACCTGGGGTTACACCACCCACAACTTTGGTACCATAGGCCAAAGCCTGTTCAGAATGGAATGTACCGTTTTTACCTGTAAAGCCCTGTACCAATACTTTAGTGTCTTTATTAACTAATACGCTCATGTTAGATACTCCTTAAGCTTTTACAGCAGCAACGATTTTTTCTGCAGCGTCAGCAAGACCGTCTGCAGAAATCAATTTCAAACCTGATTCATCCAGTAATTTCGCGCCCAGTTCCGCATTGTTGCCTTCAAGGCGAACAACCACTGGAACAGTCACATTTACTTCCTGAACCGCTGCAATAATTGCTTCAGCAATCATGTCACAACGTACAATTCCACCAAAAATATTGATTAATACGCCCTGTACAGAGCTATCTGCAAGGATAATTTTGAAGGCTTCAATCACGCGCTCTTTGGTTGCACCACCACCAACATCCAGGAAGTTGGCTGGTTGACCGCCATAAAGCTTAATAATATCCATGGTTGCCATGGCAAGACCGGCACCATTGACCATACAACCAATGTTACCCTCTAAAGCCACATAGTTCAGATCAAACTCAGACGCTTTTAACTCACGTTCATTTTCTTGAGACTTATCACGTAGTGCCGCCACTTCAGGCAAACGGTACAGCGCATTTGAATCAATTCCGATTTTGGCATCAACACACAGAATGTCGCCATTTTCACGCACAGACAACGGATTGATTTCGAAAAGTGCAAAATCATTCTCTATAAATGCCTGATAAGCAGCCGTCATGACTTTAACAAACTGATTAATTTGTCCATCTTTGAGTTTAAGTGCAAAAGCAACTTCACGCGCCTGAAATGGCATTAGACCGACTAAAGGATTAACTTCAACTTTAATAATTTTTTCAGGGGTTTCTTCGGCCACTTTCTCAATTTCAACACCGCCCTCAGTTGATGCCATAAAAGTGATGCGGCGAGTCGAGCGATCCACCACAGCGCCCAAGTACAGCTCGCGCTCAACCGGATAAACATCTTCCGAGACTAAAATGCTATTGACTGGCTGACCATTGGCATCCGTTTGATAAGTCACCAAGCGTGAACCAATAATCTGGTTGGCATATTCAGCAGCCTCGGCAGCCGATTTCACCACTTTTACCCCACCAGCCTTACCCCGGCCACCCGCATGCACCTGTGCTTTCAATACTGCGAACTTTCCACCCAGCTGCTCGAAAGCATGCACCGTTTCATCGGCATTGGTGGCAAGTATTCCTTCCTGCACAGGCATACCATATTTTTTTAATAGCGCTTTTGCTTGATACTCATGTAAATTCATTGAATAACCTTTTATTACTTCTTTGCCTTGTTATAACCCACTAGCACCCAGACGTCCGTCAAAGCAGTACCAGCATTTCTTAAAATCGTTATCTTTATTTTTAGATGATTGTTCCAATAAAAACAACCATGAAATGTAAAAAGAGCGACCTAAGTCGCTCTTTTTTCGAATTACTTACGCTTACGTTGGATCGCGTGAATCGCACGACCATCAACCGCAAGTGCAGCTTCATGTACCACTTCAGAGAAAGTCGGGTGACCAAAAGTCATCAACTGTAGATCTTCTACTGAAGATACGAACTCAAGTGCGATCATACCTTGGTGAACGATATCAGACGCAGCAGGCCCGATTACGTGCATACCGAGTAGACGGTCAGTTTTTGCATCAGCAACAAACTTCACGAAACCAGCATTTTCACCAGCAGCCATTGCACGACCGTTCGCAGCAAAGCCGAATTGACCAGTTTTTACTTCATGGCCTTTTTCTTTTGCTTGCTCTTCTGTTAAACCTACCCACGCCGCTTCTGGGTGTGTGTAAATTACAGAAATAATCGTGTCGTAGTTCACTTGTGCAGCATGACCGTGAATACGCTCAACTGCCATTACGCCTTCTTCCATTGCTTTATGTGCAAGCATTGGACCACGTACCAAGTCACCAATTGCGTATACGCCCTCAACTGAAGTTGCACACCAATCATTTACTTCAACCAGACCACGTTCAGTCAGTTTGATACCGCAATCATCAGCCAATAGGCCTTCTGCATAAGCACGACGGCCTACACAAACGATCAACTTGTCGAAAGTTTGAGTTTTGTCTTCGCCACCTTGAGTGTACTTAACCGTAACTTCACGACCGTTAACTTCAGTGCCAGCAACTTTCGCGCCTACACGGATATCAAGACCTTGTTTAGTCAAAACTTTTTGGTAGTCTTTTGCCAATGCTTTGTCAGCCATTGGTAAGAATGCATCCATTGCTTCAAATACAACAACTTCCGCACCCAAACGACGCCATACAGAACCAAGTTCTAAACCGATTACGCCCGCACCAATTACACCTAAACGCTTAGGTACTTCTTGGAATTCAAGCGCGCCAGTAGAGTCAACAATGATGTCTTGATCTACAGGAGCCACAGGAATATTTACCGGTACAGAACCAGTCGCAAGAATCACGTACTTAGGTTCTAAAATTTGAGTTTCGCCTTCGTGAGAAACAAACTCAACTTTTTTACCAGCAAGGAGTTTACCCGTACCTTTTAACCATTCAATACCGTTACCTTTAAGCAGGCCATCGATACCCATAGTCAATTGGTTTACGATTTTGTCTTTACGAGCAAGTAATTTTTCAAGGTCAAACTTCACTTCACCTGTAGTAATACCATGGTCATCTAGGTGATGAACGGTATCTTCATAACGATGAGAAGAGTCAAGTAATGCTTTAGACGGGATACAACCCACGTTCAAGCAAGTACCGCCTAAAGAGGGTTTACCTTTATGAATACGTTTTTCAATACACGCAACTTTGTAACCAAGTTGAGCTGCACGAATTGCTGCTTCGTAGCCGCCCGGGCCACCACCAATTACGACTAAATCGAATTGAGACATGTTTATCTCCAAAAATGGGCCTAGAGTTTTTTCCCTAAGCCCATAAATATATTCTTAAAAATTAAAGATCAAGGATAAGACGCGCTGGCTCTTCTAACAATTCTTTGATTGTTACAAGGAAACCAACTGCTTCTTTACCATCGATTAAACGGTGGTCATAAGACAGTGCAAGGTACATCATTGGCAAGATTTCTACTTGACCATTCACCGCCATCGGACGTTCCTGGATTTTGTGCATACCCAGAATCGCAGTTTGTGGCGTATTGAGAATTGGTGTAGAAAGCAATGAACCGAAAGTACCACCATTAGTAATGGTGAATGTACCGCCAGTCATATCTTCGATACCCAGTTTACCGTCACGTGCCTTGCCAGCATATGCACGGATGCCATTTTCAACTTCAGCATAGTTCATGCGGTCTGTATCACGAAGAACAGGAACCACTAGACCACGCTCAGATGAAACTGCAACACCGATGTCGTAGTAACCGTGATACACGATGTCATCGCCATCAATTGAAGCATTTACCGCTGGATAGCGTTTAAGTGCTTCAGTTGCTGCTTTAACGAAGAATGACATGAAGCCAAGACGCGCACCATGACGCTTCTCGAATGCATCTTTGTATTGAGCACGCATTTCCATGATTGGTTTCATGTTCACTTCGTTGAACGTGGTCAACATTGCAGTTTCTTGAGTCGCTGCAAGTAAACGTTCAGCAACACGCTTACGAAGGCGAGTCATAGGAACACGTTTTTCGATACGCTCGCCCACTGCAACGCTTAATGGTTGCGCTGCAGGTGCTGCCGGTTTCGCTTGATGATTTGCCACATCTTCTTTCGTGATGCGACCGCCACGGCCTGTACCAGCAACGTCAGCAGCTGCAACACCAGATTCAGTCAATGCTTTACGCACTGCTGGAGCCTGATCCTGTACTTGTTGACGTTCAACGATCGGTGCATTACCCGCTTCAGTTTGCGCAGCAGCTTGTTCAACTTTCTCTTCAGACTGAACTGCTTGAGTTTGCGTAGCGCCAGAAACAGCACCTTCTTCAAACTGTGCAATGACTTCAGCTGAAAGAACAGTATCGCCTTCACCTTTAATAATAGATGCAAGTGTACCGTCTGCAGGAGCAACAACTTCTAAAACAACTTTATCAGTCTCAATATCGCAGATCACTTCATCACGTGACACTGCTTCACCTGGTTGTTTGTGCCAAGTTGCGATCGTACCGTCCGCAACTGACTCTGGGAATACCGGTGCTTTAATTTCGGTTGCCATTACTTAGAATCTCCTGGATTATTCAGCGTCGATCGCAAGCGCGTCGTTGATGAGCTGAGCTTGTTGTTTTGCATGCAAATATGGTGAACCACATGCCGGTGCAGCAGAAGCTTCACGGCCTGCATAGCTAATACGTACTTGTTTACCCGCTTTCATCACGTCGTCATATAGACGCGGTGCGATGAACAACCAAGCGCCTTGGTTCTTCGGTTCTTCTTGCGCCCAAACAAGTTCTTTAACGTTTGGATATTGCGCAAGCACTTCTGCCAGGCGTTTTTCTGGGTATGGATATAATTGTTCAATACGTACAATTGCAGTGTTGTTCAATTCTTTTTCACGACGTTTTTCAACTAGGTCGTAATACACCTTACCACCACACAGAACCAGACGGGTTACATCTGACTTGTTGATGTTGTCTACTTCATCAATCACGGTTTGGAATGTACCGTTTGCAAGCTCTTCAAGGCTAGATACAGCAAGCTTGTGACGAAGTAAAGATTTCGGCGAAGTAACAATCAATGGCTTACGGATTGGACGAATCGCTTGACGACGTAATGCGTGGAAAATCTGCGCAGGCGTAGTCGGTGTGATGACTTGCATGTTGTCTTCAGCACATAGCTGCAAGAAACGTTCCAAACGTGCAGATGAATGTTCTGGACCTTGACCTTCAAAACCGTGTGGAAGAAGCATAGTTAAGCCACATACACGCTCCCATTTGGTTTCACCAGATGAGATGAACTGGTCAATGACAACCTGTGCACAGTTTGCGAAGTCACCGAATTGTGCTTCCCAGATGATCAAACTCTTAGGAAGAGTCGTCGCATAACCATATTCAAATGCCAATACAGCCATTTCTGACAACAAAGAGTCATAGATTGCAGTACGCGGCTGGTTTTCTTTCAGGTTACACAGTGGAAGATAAGTTGAACCATCTACCTGATTATGCAGTTTTGCATGACGGTGTGAGAAAGTACCACGACCTACGTCTTCACCCGTTAAACGAAGCAAGTAACCATCATCTAGTACAGTTGCATACGCCAGAGTTTCAGCAGCACCCCAGTTCAGAGGCATTTCACCCGTTTGCATTTTCAGACGGTCATCAATTACTTTTGCAACTTGACGCTGCATCACGAAGCCTTCAGGAAGCTCACGCATTTTCTTGCCAAGCTCTTTTAGACGTTCGATTGGGAAAGTTGTATCCCACTCGTCTGTGTACTCATGACCTAAGTAAGGAGTCCAATCCACAAACATTTTTTTGTTTGGTTCAAGTACCAGTGCATTGGCAACGTGATTACCCGCTTCCAGGTCTGCACGGTAGTTTTCAACCATTTGATCTGCACTTGCGCGATCAAGAACACCCTGTTGTACCAATTGATCCGCATAAAGCGTACGCGTAGTCGCTTTCTTGTTAATCACTTGATACATCATTGGTTGAGTTGCAGCTGGCTCATCCGCTTCGTTATGACCACGACGACGGTAGCAGAACATGTCAATCACAACGTCTTTACGGAAGGTATGACGGAAGTCATGTGCCAATTGTGAAATGAACACCACAGCTTCAGGATCATCACCATTCACATGGAAGATCGGTGCCTGAATCATTTTTGCGATGTCAGTACAGTATTCTGTAGAACGTGCGTCACGTGGATCAGACGTCGTGAAACCAACCTGGTTGTTAATTACAATGTGCACTGTACCACCCACGGTATAACCGCGAGTTTGTGACATCTGGAAAGTTTCCTGGTTAACGCCCTGACCTGCAAATGCAGCATCACCGTGTACGATTAGTGGCAATACGTCATCGCCGCCAATGTCTTTACGACGTACTTGACGTGCACGTACTGAACCTTCAACCACAGGGCCAACGATTTCAAGGTGTGACGGGTTAAACGCCAATGCCAAGTGAACTTCGCCACCTGGAGTCATCACGTTTGAAGAGAAGCCTTGGTGATACTTAACGTCACCAGAACCTTTCTTGTGAATAGATTTACCTTCGAACTCACCAAACAGGTCAGCCGGGTTCTTACCCATGATGTTAACAAGAAGGTTTAAACGGCCGCGGTGAGGCATACCGATCACAACTTCTTTACAGCCTACAGAACCTGCACGCTGAATAATTTCGTTGACCATCGGGATGAATGCTTCACCACCTTCAACGCCGAAACGTTTGGCACCAACGAATTTATTACCAAGATATTTTTCTAGGCCTTCAGCCGCAGTTAAACGCTCAAGGACATGTTTCTTTTGATCAGCATTGAAGCCATATTGACCGCGTGCACTTTCTAGACGTTGTTGAATCCAACGTTTTTCTTTGGTGTCCACGATGTGCATGTATTCAGCACCGATTGAACCACAGTAAGTGGCTTCCATTGACTGAACCATTTCAGCCAAAGTCGCTTCTTCTTTACCGATCGCCAAGTTACCAGTATTGAATACTGTGTCTAAGTCAGACTGAGTCAAACCATGCGCAGCAAGATCTAGATCAGGCACAACTTCACGCTTCGCCAAACCTAATGGATCCAGTTTTGCTTTCTGGTGGCCACGGTTACGGTACGCAGCAATCAGCTGTAGCACGCCAATTTGACGACGTTCATGCTCTGAGCTGACTGTCGACTGAACAATAGGCTGAATACGGCTTGAATTGCGACCTAAAAGTAGGAATTGCTCACGTACATTACTGTGTGGTTGATCACCTTTTGGGAATTTATCGAAGTACGCTCTCCAGTCAGCACCCACTGAGTCTGGAGCAGTCAGATACTGCTCATAAAGTTCTTCAATATACGCTGCACTATCAGCGGAAAGTTCAGTGTCAAGACGCAGAGCGTCAGCAACTTCTTGCATTTGTGGACCCATTTCCTATTGCAAAAACATTTTCAGGATGCTTTTTAAGCAAAACCCAGGATTATTAGCATCAAATTGGTAATATGATACTAGTCCCCCATAAGGCATAAGCCATGAGGCGTTATCACCACACCAAGAAAATCTTGATATGTTTAATGAACAATAACGCCCCTCAGCGGCATCATCACTCATTGAATACCCGATCGAAACCGGGCAATTTTTTGCAAATCGACTTAGAAAAAAGCAAGCATTAACAAAGATTTTTTCTAAAGCGACTCGGGTCTACCTTTATATACCAGTCCCTGATTATGCAGTGTTTAAAAAATGTACCTGGCGTGGCATTTTTTAAACATAGTCATGGGCTAAATGCTAACATAATCTCAACTTTTCAATTGATTTTTTTGACACATACCTTCCATAAATTGGCTAAATACAGTTCAGATATTTTACTCTAATATATGGTGCTTTATCTCAAAAATAGATTCAATGTAGACTTAAGTCCTAAGCATTTCCGATAAATAAAAAGAGAGCAAACCTTTCAATCCACTCCCTCCTTAAATTTCCGTTATATAATAACATCGTTCTTGCTATTTTTCAGGTCAGTTTTACATCTAAAAATCATAAATACCCAAAATAATCACATGTTCTTCTTATAT
Organism: Acinetobacter lwoffii; assembly: GCF_022809915.1. Classification (GTDB taxonomy): domain Bacteria; phylum Pseudomonadota; class Gammaproteobacteria; order Pseudomonadales; family Moraxellaceae; genus Acinetobacter; species Acinetobacter lwoffii_M. The sequence goes on from NZ_JALGQY010000020.1 coordinate 11,620, forward strand.
GGCGCTCAAAGCCATTACCCTTTTCCTGACTGTTTCACTCAACTTTATACATTTTAAGTATAGTATCTTTATTTTTATCCTATGATTTTTTAATTTTTCTAATAGTTTGCATAAAAAAAGCACACCTGAAGGTGTGCTTTTTTCTAAACTGCAAAGAGCAGCCTATTAGCCTGCCATATCTAAAAGCATATTACGGATGTGACCGATTGCTTTAGTTGGGTTCAAGCCTTTAGGACATACAGATACACAGTTCATGATGCCTTTACAACGGAACAATGAGAACGGGTCGTCTAGACGAGCCAAACGCTCTTGTGTTCCCGTATCACGCGAGTCAATAATGAAGCGGTAAGCGTTCAACAATGCTGAAGGACCCAAGAACTTGTCCGGGTTCCACCAGAATGACGGGCATGAAGTTGAACAGCATGCACATAGAATACATTCATATAGACCATCAAGATGCTCACGCTCTTCAGGAGACTGTAAACGTTCCTTAGGAGGCGCAGGCTGGTTGTTGATCAAGAATGGATGGATCTTGTTGTACTGATCATAGAACTGGTTCATGTCAACCACCAAGTCTTTCACTACAGGAAGACCAGGCAATGGACGAACAGTAATTTCATTTGGTAAATCGTTCAGGTTCCAAAGACACGCCAAACCGTTTTTACCATTGATGTTCACGCCATCAGAACCACAAATACCTTCACGACATGAACGACGGAACGTTAAAGTCTCGTCCTGTACTTTCAATGCAAGAAGTGCGTCAAGCAACATACGGTGCTTATCAGTCAGTTCAAGTTTGAAAGTTTGCATGTACGGTGCTTTATCCTTGTCAGGATCGTAGCGGTAGATATGAAATGTACGAGTACCTCTACTCATCTGAATTCTCCTGATTAGAATGTACGTGGTTTAGGTGGAATCGCGTCAACCGACAATGGACGGTAACGAACTGGCTTATACTCTAGACGGTTGTCTGCAGAGAACCATAAAGTGTGCTTCATCCACTCATCATCACGACGACCATATGGGTATTCAGCATGGTCTGGAGACTCTTCAAAATCTACAACCGTATGTGCACCACGGCATTCTTTACGAGCAGCAGCTGAAATAAGCGTTGCTTTCGCAACTTCATACAAGTTTTCAACTTCAAGTGCTTCAATACGTGCAGTGTTAAATACTTTAGATTTGTCTTTCAAGTGAATGTTGCGTACGCGCGGTTCAATTGCAAGAATCTGCTTCACACCTTCGTCCAGAAGCGCAGATGTACGGAATACACCAGCGTGATCTTGAACGATATCACGGATTGCATCAGCAACGTCTTGAGCATTCTCACCTGTAGTCGATTCGTCAAGTTTACGAATACGTTCAACAGTTTCTTGAAGCACAGTTGTTGGAAGTGGCTCATATTCACCATCGTGCTGTTTAGTCACATATTCAATGATATGTTGACCAGCGGCCTTACCAAATACAACCAAGTCAAGCAATGAGTTCGTACCTAGACGGTTTGCACCGTGTACAGATACACATGAACATTCACCGATTGCATAGAAACCTTTTACTGGCTTAGCAAAGTCACGACCTTCAGCATTGGTAGAGTAAACGTCGGTGTCTTTGTTGTAGTTAGCAACAAGCGCTTCTGTTTCAGGAGACTCAGGAACAACCACCTGACCATGAATATTCGTTGGAATACCACCCATTTGGTAATGGATTGTTGGTACTACAGGAATTGGCTCTTTAGTGATGTCAACGTTCGCGAATTTCTTGCCAATCTCGAATACAGATGGAAGACGTTTCATGATCGTATCCGCACCTAGGTGCGTCATATCAAGCAGGATGTAATCGCCTTTAGGACCACAACCACGACCTTCTTTGATCTCTTGATCCATAGAACGTGATACGAAGTCACGTGGCGCCAAGTCTTTCAAAGTTGGTGCATAACGTTCCATGAACGGTTCACCGTCTTTGTTACGAAGGATTGCACCTTCACCACGACAACCTTCAGTCAACAATACGCCTGCGCCCGCAACACCCGTTGGGTGGAATTGCCAGAATTCCATATCTTGTAATGGAATACCTGCACGAGCAGCCATACCAAGACCGTCACCAGTGTTGATATAAGCGTTTGTAGATGCACGGTAAACACGACCAGCACCACCAGTAGCAAACAATGTAGCTTTTGCTTGGAATACTGCAATTTTACCAGTTTCCTGATCAATTGCTGTAACACCTAGAACGTCGCCTTTTTCGTTACGGATCAGGTCAAGCGCAATCCATTCTACGAAGAACTGAGTGCCCATTTTCACGTTGCTTTGATAAAGTGTGTGAAGAAGTGCGTGACCGGTACGGTCGGCAGCAGCACATGCACGTGGCACAGCTTTTTCACCATAGTTTGCTGAGTGACCACCGAATGGACGTTGGTAAATTGTACCATCAGCATTACGGTCGAATGGCATACCCAGGTGTTCAAGTTCATAAACCACTTGAGGCGCTTCACGAGTCATGAACTCGATTGCGTCTTGGTCACCTAACCAGTCCGAACCTTTTACAGTGTCGTAGAAGTGGTAGTGCCAGTTATCTTCTTGCATGTTACCAAGAGATGCACCAATACCACCCTGCGCTGCAACAGTGTGCGAACGAGTTGGGAATACTTTAGTCAGAACCGCAACTTTCAAACCAGCTTGAGCAAGTTGGTAAGACGCACGCATACCTGAACCACCACCACCAACGATGACAGCATCGAAAGTTTCATGCGGAATATTTGTGTAATCTTCTTTAGGGTTTATAGCGCCCATGATTGTTTCCTATCAATTCGCCCAAAAAATCTGGATCGCCCAGATTGCATATGCAAGTACAGCAATGATCACTGCTGAAGTCAGTACAAGGCGTAAACCTGAAGCTGAAGGACCCATTTGACGAGTAGTCACATAATCCGTGAATACCTGCCACATGCCGATCCATGCGTGTGCAACAAGAGATAAGACCGCCAACAAAGACATGATCTTCATTGGAACTGTCATCATAAAGCCGTACCACTGTTCAAAGTTGAAACCACCATTCAGTAGAATCCAACCCAGTACAACAACGGTATAAACAGCTAGAACTACAGCACTGACACGTTGGAGAAACCAATCGCGAGAACCTGAACCTGTTAAACCAGTAGCGCTTTTCATTAGAGTACGATCCATACAAATGCTGCAACAATACCGATTGCAGACAAGATTAATGCGATAGTAGATGCAACACGGCCACTTTCTAGTTCTTCAGCAACGCCAATGTCAGCAAGTAAATGCTTAACACCCGCAATAAAGTGAAAAATCAAGCCGGCGACAAATACCCATACAATGAAACGAACAATGAAACCGTTAAAGATTTCTTGAACTTGCGCAAAACCTTCAGGCGAAGACAATGACTTGTCTAAAATCCATAGAAGGACCGGTACGAGTAAGAATACGATAACACCTGAAAGACGGTGTAGAATTGATGCAATAGCCACGGGTGATTTTAAGTTTACTTCTAAAACTTGACCCATGGACAAATTGACAGGTCTGTTGCTTTTCACAGCGGGCATCCTGTAAGTAAAAACTCCATCCGGAGTTTGTTGGAATTAATTCGAAGGAAAGCTGGCATTCTTAGGCAAATACATGCCTAAAATCAAAACGACACTGAATTATAAAACGTGAACTATTAAAATACAAACGGCTGAATTTGGCTTTTTGGATAAAAAACTATTAAATAAGAATCATTAACAACAATAAGTCGGGCTTAATATATTATTCCGCCCTTTCAATTCCTATCTATATGATTGTTTTTAAATAATTAAGATGATCAATTCACTCGGTTTTAAGCCTGCAGAACCATGTTTGAGTTTTAGACTAAAGACGCACAGTTCCATCACAAATATTATTTAAATCTCTTTTTAATTCAGATTTAAATCAAGCGCCTATATTTAACAGACCACTTGCCCCAATTCAGCAGCAGCACAGTGATTCAGATAACCTGATGTTAAATAGCGACTTAGTGCATCAGATGATGGGTTTTTCAATCAATTTGAAGCATTTAGATTCAAAAAATCATTCATTTATTTTTATCCTGCCTAGCTTTGCTGCAAAGTTGGCCATTTATTAAGCTATTTTTTAATCAATTAAACCGGATTTAAAATTCAATTAATTGCTTTTATTTATAATTCCACCTGTGAAATTCAGCTTGGTAAAAACGATGTAAGTTATGAGATTTATATAGTTTTAAGCATATTCACCTTAATCTCTCACTATTTTCGCTCGCATTTCTTGCTACGAAAAAACGCTTACAAATGCCCCAGGCAGTCTATTTTTTTCTGCACCTCTGCATCAATTTGACTTATTATAGAGGTTTGATGCTGTGATTTTACTGAACTTTTTATACTGAGCGAATATGACTAAACCGCTGTGCGGCCGCCATTTTTTCATCCATAAGTATAATTGACAAAATTTCAGTACTCACTAATCTTATAGCAAATTTTTGATCCGTCCGTTTTGTGCATTAAAAGATTGATAGACAAAGCGGATATACATTCACCAGGACAGGAGATCTATTGAATGTCTGAAGCAACTGGCAAGAAAGCCGTTTTACAGCTTGATGGCAAAGAAATTGAACTACCAATTTACAGCGGCACATTGGGCCCAGATGTAATCGACGTTAAAGATGTGTTGGCTGCAGGTCACTTTACTTTTGATCCTGGTTTTATGGCGACAGCTGCGTGCGAGTCTAAAATCACGTTCATCGATGGTAACAAAGGTGTACTTTTACACCGCGGCTACCCAATCGATCAATTGGCGACTAAAGCTGATTACCTGGAAACTTGCTATTTATTGTTAAATGGCGAACTTCCAACTGCTGAGCAAAAAGAAGAATTTGACGCTAAAGTACGTAACCATACGATGGTTCACGATCAAGTTAGCCGTTTCTACAATGGTTTCCGTCGTGATGCGCATCCTATGGCGATCATGGTAGGTGTGGTTGGTGCGTTGTCTGCGTTCTATCACAACAACCTTGACATCGAAGATGTGAACCACCGTGAAATCACTGCGATTCGTTTAATCGCGAAGATTCCTACGCTGGCGGCTTGGAGCTACAAGTACACCATTGGTCAACCATTCGTTTACCCACGTAATGACCTTGGTTATGCAGAAAACTTCCTGCACATGATGTTTGCTACTCCTGCAGATCGTGATTACAAAGTTGATCCGATCCTTGCAAAAGCAATGGACCGTATCTTCACGCTTCATGCTGACCACGAACAAAATGCTTCTACGTCTACCGTACGTTTAGCTGGTTCTACTGGTGCTAACCCGTATGCATGTATCGCTGCTGGTATCTCTGCACTTTGGGGTCCTGCTCATGGCGGCGCGAACGAAGCTGTTCTTAAGATGCTTGACGAAATCGGCACTGTAGAAAACGTTGCTGGCTTCATGGAAAAAGTGAAGACTAAAGAAGTTAAACTGATGGGCTTTGGTCACCGAGTTTACAAAAACTTCGATCCACGCGCGAAAGTAATGAAAGAAACTTGTGACGAAGTTCTTGGTGCACTTGGCATCAATGATCCACAGCTTGCATTGGCTATGGAACTTGAACGTATCGCACTTTCTGACGAATACTTCATCAAGCGTAACCTTTACCCGAACGTAGACTTCTACTCAGGTATCATCCTTAAAGCGATTGGTATCCCGACTGAAATGTTTACTGTGATCTTCGCGCTTGCACGTACTGTTGGCTGGATCAGCCACTGGTTAGAAATGCACAGCGGTCCTTACAAGATCGGTCGTCCTCGTCAGCTTTACACTGGCGAAGTTCAACGCGATATCGTTCGTTAATTCGAACCGCGTCGAAAGACTTAAAAAAACCACCCTCTTGGGTGGTTTTTTTAGTGCTGACAAAAGCCTACAAAAAATTGACCTGAAACGTTTTAAAATGAATATATCAAAATCATATTCACGGATTAAGTCACCTAAAAACAGGACGTATATTGAATGCTGTTGTATTTTCTGCCCTTTATTTTGAGATTGGTTCATTTTGAACAGTTTAAGTGCCGCAGTTTAACGTCTGGTGAAATCAAAATTTCCCAACAAGTATTTGGCAACCTGATCGATTATTCTCGCGTTAAAATCATGAATCACCCCTACCTGCCTTGGCAATCCAAACATGTCATTATGGCGCCCAGTGGCTACATCCATGTACGCAATTTAAATTATCGGGAAGATTATTCGCGCGAGAGTTTATCTTATCAGGCACTATTTATTCATGAGATGGCGCATATTTATCAACACCAATGTCAGATCAATGTGCTTTTAAAAGGGGCATTTTTACAAAGTGCTTATTTTCTCAGCTTGGGAAAATATAATCCGTACAAATATCAATTTAATCCCAACAAATCATTTTCAACCTACAATATTGAACAACAAGGCGATATTGCCCGGGATATTTTTCTAAAAAAAATTCCGAATATTATTTTAAATCCAAAAATAAACAGATGATATTTAATCAGTTTAATTCCAAACAATATAGCTAAGGCATATTTTAAAAGCCAAAATTTAGATTTCAGTCTTTAAATCTACATAAGCCTAGATGCATAAAAAATCAGCATATTTTCTAATTTTATATAATAACTTTTTTCACTCAATGCCTGTTCTGCTAAATCAACTCTAGCTTATCGATAAAATTTCGATAAAATAGGCCGGTATGATTATTTTGCATCGCACATTAAGATTCAATGATCATGCGATAAAAAGTTTTTTTATTTAAGCCATTTGGCATTTTATGAATATCGAAGTGCACTCAACTGAATAATTAGAATTATAAAAATCAGTAATTTAGTGTATCAACCTATAGGAATAGGATTTACTTGGAATGAAAAGTTTTAAAATTGCGATTGCTCAATTCTCTCCACATGTGGGCAATCTGGATGCAAATACGCAAAAAATGATTGATCTGGCCAATCAGGCTAAAAAAGATAAAGCGGATTTAATTATCTTTCCTGAACTTTCAACGCTGGGCTATCCTGCAGAAGACTTATTAATTCGCCCGAGCTTGGTGAAACGCACCAAAGCAGCTTTTGAAAAACTGACTGAAGTAAAAGATATTGTGATGGTCTTTGGTTTTGTTAATCAAACTGAAGATGGTCAGCGTTATAACTCGGCTGCTGTTATGAAAGATGGCGAAGTACTGGGTGTTTATAACAAGCAAGTTTTGCCAAACTATGGTGTATTTGATGAAAAGCGTTATTTTGGCGAAGGTCATCAGCATCTGGTATTTGAGTATCTTGGACATAAATTTGGCGTACTGATCTGTGAAGATGTCTGGTCTTTAGCCACTGTTCAGCAACTGGCAAAATTGAATATCGACACAGCTTTGGTACTGAATGCATCGCCATATGAAGTGGGTAAACCACAACATCGCATTGAAACCATGGCGGCCTTGGTCAAACAGCTGAATATCAATCTGGTGTACTGCAACCAGGTCGGTGGTCAGGATGATCTGATCTTTGACGGTACCAGTTTTGTGCTCAACAAATCTGGCGAGGTGGCTTTACAGGCACCAACTTTCCAGGAAAATCTGGCAATTGCAGAATTTAATGCTGAACAACTGCAATTCAGCAAAGGTGCAATTGCACCTGCTTTAGACACCATGGCTGAGATTTATCAAAGCCTGGTCATGGCTACACGTGATTATGTACAGCGTTCTGGCTTCCCAGGTGTGATTCTGGGACTGTCTGGCGGCATTGACTCTGCCCTGACCCTGGCGATTGCTGTAGATGCGCTTGGCGCAAACAAAGTTCAAGCCGTGATGATGCCTTATACCTATACCGCACAAATCAGTGTCGAAGATGCAGCGGCTCAAGCCAAAAACATGGGCGTGACTTTCGGTATTGCCGAAATCAATCCAGTGGTAAGCGGCTTTATGCAGGTGCTATTCCCATTCTTTGGCAACGCTCCAGTCGATGCCACCGAGGAAAACCTGCAAGCACGTTCACGTGGCACCTTATTGATGGCCCTGTCTAACAAATTCGGTAATCTGGTGCTGGCAACCGGTAATAAATCTGAACTAGCTGTCGGTTATTGCACCTTGTATGGTGACATGGTTGGTGGTTATGCGGTGCTGAAAGATGTGTATAAAACCATTGTGTTTGAACTGGCGAAATACCGTAACAGCATTTCAGAAACTCCAGTGATTCCAGAACGTGTGATTACTCGTCCACCTTCAGCAGAATTGCGTCCGGATCAGGTCGATCAAGACTCTTTACCAGCCTATGATATTCTGGATGCGATCTTGTACTCTTATATTGAAGAAGATATGAGTCAAGACGATATCATTGCCAAAGGTTTTGACGCTGAAGTCGTGAAGAAAGTGATTCGTCTGGTTGATATCAATGAGTACAAGCGCCGTCAAGGTGCCATTGGGCCACGTATCAGCTCACGTTCTTATGGCCGTGAGCGTCGTTATCCAATCGTCAATGGCTGGAAAGCAGGTAGCTAAATTCTGTTTTCAGTGATGTAAATCAGAATCGTCCAAGTGAATGCTTGGGCGATTTTTTTTATGCGGCAGTAAAATGAAGAATAGCCCTAACATTAAGAAGGAAAAATGATGTTTTGCGGAAACTGTAAAAATTAGTGGATGCTTCAAATATTTTTTATGGTTTTCAGTACTTTTAAAAGAAAAAAAAAGAGACCAAGCTGAGAGCTTGGTCTTTTAAAATGGTGGCTATGACGAGACTTGAACTTGTGACCCCCGCATTATGAGTGCGGTGCTCTAACCAACTGAGCTACATAGCCGTAAACTGTGTGCGCATTATCGTAATTTCAGCTTCTATCGTCAAGCATTTTAAAACACAAATGTTCAGTCTTTATGCAAATACGGAATAAACTTTTAAATTTTAAACAAAAAAGGTTTTTTTAGTATGTAATTCACGCATTCATAGCACCCTTTAATTCTTCGAGGATTCATCAAATGTATAAAATCAAAATATCTATTTTACTCATTGGCCTTTCAAGTCTGAGTGCCTGCCAGATCATCTCGCCTATTTTCGTAGATTATAATGGCGTCAGACGTGATGTGGCACAGTGGATTAATCAGCAGCAACTGATGAGCATGCAGCAAAAACGATCTTTGGCACAACTCAGCAGAGCACAGCAGAAAATCGAGCCCTATCCGGAATATGAGCAGAGTCAACGACTGGCGGTAACCCGGGAAAATCAGATTGCATTACATTGTGCGCGTTTACATGTGACAGAACATAAAATCCGGCAGCTACAGCAAAAAATTTATGCAGGTGAAACTCAAACAATTTTAAATCGTTATGAACAGCTGTCACCGCAAATAAAATTAGACCCGACCTCTATTCGATGTGATTAATCACTGTCTTAAGCTATCACATTAATTACATATAAATGATTAACTTAGTCTAAATAAACAACTCGGTTCAATAGCTCTAAACAGGTGCTTTATTCTTTAATCTATTAGACATTATACCTATGTATTTACTTGGTTTTATTTTTATACAATACAGGCTATGATCAAAGTATAAACAACTATTCGTACCCGGTTTAACGCGTCATAATTTTATAACTCTAAATTCCCCTTAGGAGAATTCTAATGCCTTTTGAACATATTTTAGTACCTGTTGACGGTTCAGAAACATCGTATGCTGCAGTAGATAAAGCTGTAGAAATTGCCAAAGCATTTAACAGTAAAGTCACAGTGGTTCAAGTGCTAGCGCTGGACCCTTATATCGCTGCGGAATATATCTCTGCGGCACAAACCAATGACCTGATTGAACGTGCCCGCACTTCCATCCTGAAAACGCTGGATGAAGCCAAAGCAAAATTCTCTGGTGCAGGTGTTGAAGTGGATACACAGCTGCTTGAGGGTCAGGTGATTTATAGCGAGATTGTCAAAGCAGCTAAAGATTTAAATTCTGACCTGATCGTGATTGGTTCACATGGTCGCACTGGCTTCAAAAAACTGTTCCTTGGCAGCGTAGCGCAAAGCATTTTAGGCCAAGCGGATATCCCCGTGATGGTGATTCGCAACTAAATTATCTTCAAAATCCCCATTTTTCACCAAGTGGGGATTTTTTATATCTCTACTCGACCATCCCATTGATAGCGTTTTAAATCCACTCGATCACCTCTAAAACAAATTCCTTCCTGCATGAGTTTTTGCTGCTGAATATTCTGGCCATGTTCGTCCAGTTGTTTCAGACTGATTTTCGCTTGGGCATTGATCACCCGATACCAGGGAATATTAGTGTCCGAATCTAGATGACTTAATACTCGCCCGACCAATCGCGCATGTTTGGGTAAACCTGCCAGTCTGGCAATCTGTCCGTAGGTGGCGACTTTGGCATATGGAATCTGATTGACCACAACCAAAATCATTTCTGTCATTTCCTGATTGGCTGAACTTGTCTGGGTCATTTTCATCTCATTAATAGCTCATTTAAATAAAAGATCACACCTCAACCTATCCACAAAAAACTAGATGAAAATAATCAAGCCTGATGAAATACGCTAACCCAAGCGATCTCAGCTCACGATAGAAATAATCCGGCAGCATCTTGATACTCTAAGTTTATCTTTAGAAATTATCCGGATTTTCTAAGCGTTTTACTTCCTGAACCTTATCTGGATGATGCACCGTGGCGACACCATCTGCATCTTTCTGATCAATCAGAATCTCTGGCTGAAAGATAGTGATGGTCTCATTTCCTTTGGCATCTTCCCCGACAATATAGCGAAAGCCCTTACGGTTCAACTTGTGGCACATACGTTGGTACCAGCCTTTGAAGCCCTCAGTTTCTTCATTGGGATTATAGTAAAAGGCATTCATCACCGCAGGTAAGCCCAAGCCACATACCACACCGGACAACAGCACTACAATAAAGGTATAGCCCACCAGAATACTGCTATAGGCTTCCAGCTGAGGAATATTGGCGACCGCCAGAATTAAGGCCAAAGAAATCCCGCCACGTACTCCGCCCCAAGACAGGATGGTCAAACTGCCGTTATAGCTTTTCTTGCTGACTTTTGGGAACATAGCAAAGGCCAGATAGTTGGCTGCAAAACGGGCCAGATGCAGAATCACAAAGGCCACCATCCCGCCCAGAACCAGACTGGTACTCAAGTCCAAAATAAATAATTCCAGACCGATCAGGGTAAACAGGAATGAATTGATAATTCCCTCAACCGTATGCCAGAAATGATTAACGTCACCAATTTCGGCATCTGCCAGAATTTCTTTCCATTTATTGCCAACAATCAAGCCACCAATCACACAGGCAATTGGCGCGGAAGCATGCGCCAGCAAAGCCACCAGATAGGAACCACAAGCCAGCAAGGCCGTGGTCAGAATCAGAGATTCCATTTCATGTTTGCCGCGCAAAATCCGCAAGATCGCAAAACCGAATCCGAGACCAATCAGCACCGCCACGACAATTTCATAAAGCAAGGTTTGCAGCACTCCCAGTACCGTAAAGTTTTCACCTTGCAGGACATTGAGCAAGGTCATAAATAAGGCAATACACATTGCATCATTAAACAGTGATTCGCCTTCAAGCTTGACGATCAAATGATGCGGTGCGCGAACCGAACTCAATACGCCTTTGATGCCGATCGGATCTGTGGCGCCCAAGGCCGCCCCAAGTAACAGCAAAACCAGCAAGTCAACATGCTTACCAATCAGGAACTGATAACCATATAACACCACGCCAAAGAACACGGCACAGAATACTAAAGCCAGACCGGCCAGAATACTGATCGGCCGCCAGTGGTTACGCAAATCTGAGACCTTAAACTTCAGCGCAGATGAAGTCAGGATAAAACAGATCACCCCATTGATCAGAAAATCATAGAAATCGACGTGACGAACAGCCTGCTCGATATTGTCAATATTGATGCTAAAGAATGGATTGCCATGCAGTAAACTGGCGCCCCACTGCAAAATAAAAACAAAGATTGCTGAGACAATCGGGACACCGATCGCTTGCGGAAAACCCAAAACGCGCTTATTAAACATCGTCGTAGCAATGGACAAGGCAAATACGACTGTGAGTAGCTGAAGAAAAAAGAAATTTCCCATTCGGTTTCCTAAAATCGGGCGAGATGGAGCACTATGCGCCGAGAGGCGTTGTTAAAATAGAGATTTGAATAGCAAGGTATTCTGGCAAAACAAGTTTAGTCCGTTTTTTATCGAATTGAGTTAAGTTTCTTTTCAGTATTTTCGAATGATGATTTAACATACAGGTCAGCACTCGGCTTTTGCTTTCCCATCATTCTATTTTGAATTTTTCTCCCATGCATCAAACTGTCAAAACCATTTTTCGTCTCTGTTTTGCCAGCGTGATTTTTCTGATCACGTTGTCCTTATGTTTTACCTGCTTTGCTAAAATTCAGGAAATTCTGCAAGCAGAACAGCATTATCAGCAAGCCACCAGCATTCCCTTAAAAAGTACAGCCGGCGAACAGTATGTATTGGTGTCCAATAACCAGCGACCAGACAATGCAATTTTTATTCTGATTGCAGGAAATGGTTATGTGGCCAAAATCAACTGTGAACATTACAGCGCTTTATGTAGCGATGAAGACAATCAATCGCATACCCGTCAAATCCAGACTGTTGACTTAATCAAAGCGGGAAATCTGTTCTATATTGAAAAAATCCAGTTCAGAGATAGCCGAACCGGCAAAGCAACTGCTTTAGAATATAACAAACAAGAAATTCAGCAGTTTTATCAAAATGACATGAGCAACCTCAAATATACAGTCTTTGCAATTGCACTGTTTGCTTTGGCTGCATTATTTGTCAGTATCAAGATATTAAGAAACTTCCGGCGTTTTCTGCATAAATAAAAAAAGGAGCATCTGCTCCTTTTTTTATCGAAGTCATTTAAATATTTTGATTAAAGGTATCACAATTCGCAACCTGACCGGATTTCAAGCCGGTGTTAAACCATTGTACCCGCTGCGCGCTGCTGCCATGGGTAAAGCTGTCCGGCACCACCTGCCCGCGAGCACGTTTCTGTAAATAGTCATCGCCAATTTTATGGGCGGCATCCATCGCTTCCTGCACATCACCCTGTTCCAGAAATTGGGTTCGTTCATGATTATGGTAAGCCCAAACGCCGGCCAGACAGTCTGCCTGCAATTCCTGACGCACTGAAAGCTGATTACTTTGCACTTCGCTTGCTTGCTGACGTGCTTGCTGTACTTGAGAAGAAATACCTAAAATCGTCTGGATATGATGCCCCACTTCATGGGCCACGACATAGGCCAGCGCAAAATCCCCCGCCTGATCATTACGAGAAAGTTCAGTCGCATTCTGTTCTCCAGTGATGCCCATTTGACTGCGCATATCTTTAAAGAATGCCGTATCGATATACACTTTCTGGTCTGTCGGACAGTAGAAAGGTCCCATCGCCGCCTGAGCCGTACCACAACCAGAATTCACAATGCCATTGAACAACACCAGTTTCGGTGGGACATACTGCTGATTTAACTGCTGCTGAAACACCTGATTCCAGGTATCTTCAGTATCTGCCAATACAGTTCCAACAAAATCAATCGACTCCTGCTGTTCTGGCGTGGGATTTTCCAGGCCACGTGTTTCTGCCGCACCCGATACCCCCTGAGTGACCTGCTTGGTGGTTTGATAAGCCTGTTGTGGATCGACACCGAAAAACTTCCAGGCCACAAAGGCCACAATCAATCCAACAATACTGATTCCGCCAGCTTTGGCACCACCACCGCGACGGTCTTCTACATTGCTACTGACACGACGACCTTTCCAACGCATAGTCTTTTCCTTTTCTTAATCTGCTTAATATCCAGATATTTCCACACCTTAAGCTTTTGATGATTTAGGCCAGATTTTCTTAATCAGGCTGATGACCAGCATGACCAGCAGACCCGCTAAAATTCCTACAGCGAAATTAATCAAGGTCGGCGTAACAGCACCCACAATGTTGCCAATGCTGGGAATATCCTGCACATAAGCCACACTGTCTTCAGTAAAGTGATGAATAAAAGGAATAGCATGGTTAATAATTCCACCGCCCACCAGAAACATTGCAGCGGTTCCAACAATGGAGAGAATTTTCATCAGGACCGGAGCAAATGCCAACAAGCCACGTCCTATTTTTTGTTTAAAATCGGACTGCTGTTCAGTCAGATGCAGACCGATATCATCCAGCTTGACAATCAGCGCGACAAAACCATAAACACCAATGGTCATGACCACCGCGATCAGGCTTAAAACAGTCACTTTGGTCAGCATCGAGGCTGCGGCGACCGTTCCCAAAGTAATCACAATAATTTCAGCAGACAGGATAAAGTCGGTGCGGACGGCACCTTTCACTTTTTCATTTTCAAACTGATGCAAATCCATTTCTGTATGAATCAATTGCTCACGCGCCTGTTCCGCGTCCTTGGCCTTCGGTGTATGCAAGGTATGAATAATTTTTTCCACGCCTTCATAACATAGGAACAAACCACCCAGCACCAACAAGGGATTAATCAGCCAGCCTGCAATAAAGCTGATTAATAATGCCAGCGGCACCAAAATCAGTTTATTAACAAAAGAACCTTTGGCAACTTTCCAGACCACCGGTAATTCACGATCAGCCCGCACACCTGTCACTTGCTGCGCATTTAAAGCCAGATCATCACCAAGGACGCCTGCTGTTTTTTTTGCTGCCATTTTGCTCATGACAGCGACATCATCCAGAACAGTAGCAATATCATCTAATAATAGTAATAAACTGCTCGCCATACTTATTATCCTTATCTTCTTTCCATGTAGTTTAATCAAAATTCTTAAAAATATTGTATTCACTTGTTTAATTTATAAGATTTTTTTACGACAGCTTTTTTTCTGGCTGACAATCAAAAACAGAATGCCGTACAATGTTGCCATTCGTTAAAATACAGCTGTAGTACTGACTACCCTTTGGAATAGATAATGAGTAATCAAGATAATCGTCCAGTGATCTTGACGGGCGACCGTCCTACCGGACAACTCCACCTCGGCCACTTTGTGGGTTCATTACGCTCTCGTGTAGGTCTGCAAGATTCTCACCATCAACACTTGTTACTCGCCGATGCTCAAGCCCTAACTGATAATGCGGACAATTTTGAAAAAGTACGTCGTAACATTATTGAAGTGGCGACGGATTATCTGGCTGTCGGTATTGATCCAACTAAAACCACAATTTGTGTTCAGTCATGCTTACCTGCCTTAAATGAACTGACCATGCTATATCTCAACTTTGTGACTGTTTCACGTCTTGAGCGTAACCCGACCATTAAATCTGAAATCCAGATGCGTGGTTTTGAGCGTGATATTCCAGCCGGCTTCTTGTGCTACCCGGTGGCTCAAGCTGCTGACATTACAGCATTTAAGGCAACGGTTGTTCCTGTGGGTGAAGATCAAATTCCAATGATCGAACAGACCAACGAAATCGTGCGTCGTTTAAACCGTCAAATTGGTCATGACCTGCTACCAGAATGTAAGGCACTTCTTTCCAATGTTGGTCGCCTACCTGGTTTTGATGGTAAAGCAAAAATGTCGAAATCTTTGGGCAATACCATTGTGCTGGATGCGACAGATAAAGATATTAAGAAAGCCGTCAATGCAATGTATACCGATCCGAATCATCTGCGTATTGAAGATCCAGGTCAGGTCGAAGGCAATGTGGTATTTACTTATCTAGATGCCTTTGACCCAAATAAAGAAGAGCTGGAAGAGCTCAAAGCCCATTATCGTCGTGGTGGTTTAGGCGATGGTACAGTGAAAAAACGTCTGGAAAGTATTTTAAAAGAATTGATCGGCCCAATTCGTGAGCGTCGTATTGAACTGGCTAAAGATCCCGATTACATCATGGATATCCTGAAAACCGGTACGGATAAATGTCGCGATATTACCCAGGCGACACTGGATGAAGTCAAATCTGGCCTCGGCGTATTCCATTTTTAATTAGAAAAAATTGCTCTTAAAAGCTCTTCTGATGAAGAGCTTTTTTATTTAAGCTAAAATTGCGCAAAAATGATGCAAATATCCCCACATAATCTTCATAGTTTTAACCTTATTTAACATGTATTAACATGAATACTGATGAGTCATATGAGAATGCGTCCTATTATGGTCATATTCAGTAAGGAATCAGATTTAACTCTCTCCACAGTTAATGAAGTAGTTTGAAAAGACGTTCCTTTTTCTACGCAATGACAACCCCAATCATTGCGTTTTTTTTGTCTTTAATTTTTGAATCTATTTTATTTCAAGCATAAAAAAACCCGCCAGAGCGGGTTTTTCGAATTCAGCATTTAAGCATTTTTATGACGCATATGCGGGAACAAGATCACATCGCGGATACTTGCTGCATTGGCAAAGATCATCACTAGACGATCAATACCAATACCCTCACCTGCTGTTGGAGGAAGACCGTATTCCAGTGCTTCTACAAAGTCTGCATCGTAATGCATAGCTTCATCATCACCAGCATCTTTTTCAGCGACCTGTGCTTGGAAACGTTCAGCCTGATCGATTGGATCATTCAATTCCGAGAAGCCATTGGCCAATTCACGACCACCGATGAAGAATTCAAAACGGTCGGTAATGTGTGGATTGTGATCATTACGGCGTGCCAATGGAGAAGTCTCCGCTGGATATTCAGTAATGAACGTCGGCTGACGCAATTTGGTTTCCACGGTTTCTTCAAATACCATGGTTTGCAGTTTGCCCAGACCAAAACCTGGCTTCACTTGCTCTTTCAATTCTTCCTGAAGGAATTTTGCCAAGAACTCACGGTCATTGACATTTTCAGGAGTAAATTGCAGGTTATTTTCCAGAATCGCATCGAACATTGAAATTTTCTTGAATGGCCCTTTGAAGCTATACACTTCATCGCCATAAGGCACATCAGTGGTACCCAAGATATCAATCGCCAGACGCTCTAGCATCTGTTCGGTCAATTCCATCAAGTCTTTGTAATCTGCATAAGCCTGATAGAATTCGATCATGGTGAATTCAGGGTTATGACGCGTAGAAACACCTTCGTTACGGAAGTTACGGTTAATTTCAAACACACGTTCAAAACCGCCGACTACCAAACGCTTTAAGTAAAGCTCTGGCGCAATACGCAAGAATAATGACATATCCAATGCATTGTGATGTGTTTCAAAAGGACGTGCCGATGCACCGCCTGGAATCACATGCATCATTGGCGTTTCAACTTCCATATAGCGCTTTTCAGTCAGGAAGGCACGGATACCCGCCACAACTTTGGCACGAATTTCAAAAGTTTTACGTGTTTCTTCGTTAACAATCAGATCAAGATAACGTTTACGATACTTCACTTCAGTATCGTTCAAACCATGGAACTTGTCTGGCAGTGGACGCAATGATTTGGTCAATAATTCAAAATGTTCGATATGTACATACAAATCGCCTTTACCTGAACGACCGATATAACCTTCGACTGCGATGATATCGCCTAGGTCCAGACCTTTAATGGTAGCCAGGACATCTTCAGCGAGCTCTTTACGCGCCACATACAGCTGGATACGACCTGTCATGTCCTGGATCACAATAAATGAACCACGGTTCAACATCACACGACCAGCAACTTTGACGTAGACCTTTTCGCCTGCTTCAATTTCTTCTTTAGATTTATCAGCGAACTGGTCTTGTAAATCCTGGGCATAATGCTCACGCTTAAAGGTATTCGGCCATGGGCTCTTACCTGTTTCTTGTGCCTGAGCTTCGATTTGCTTTAACTTGGCATGACGCTGTGCAATTAAATCGTTTTCGGAAATGATTTGTTCAGAAGTCGATTGAGCGTTAGTTTGCGTCATCTCTGCCTCGAATAAGATTAGTTAAAAAATAGAAGTTGCATAGAATAGCAGAAATCCTTCTCAAATCGTAGCGCAAACACTCTCAGGAACCGGCTTTTCTTTGGAAAAATCCACTATCTTGCTATTTACACCATTCGGTTCAGCCCGTCTGTCACTCTTTTAAATTCCCTTTCTTCAAACTTATTGCAGCACCCAGCTGCTCTCAGTTGGGATTAAAGTCTAAACCAGACAAGTCTTATATAAATTCATTGCACTACAAAACTTCGGCTTAGACCAATAGCTAACTGCCTTGTATACCCAGACGTTCTACAATGACACTCAGCTTCAAGATGATGTGCCAATCAACAAATAACCAATATGGCATATCCCATAAAAATGAGTAATGTACTATGTCTAAGATTTTGTTTATACATGGCTTAGATTCCTCCAGAGAATCCACCAAGTTCCATGCCATTGATGTGGTACACAAGTACTGTATCGATGTCGATTACCGAAATCTGAGCTATAGTTCGGTCGCCGAGTTTTATCATGAGATGATTGAAACCATCAAACCAGATATTCTGGTCGGCCACAGTCTTGGCGGTTATTGGGCACTGAAAATGTCACAGGCGTATCAAATTCCCTGTGTAGTGGCTAATCCCATTTTGCAGCCTAACTTCCGCGATGATTATCCGCCGATTGGGCATCACGATTTACAGCATGACATTCCTCAATTTGCCTATCTTGAACTGGGCGATGAAATTCTGGATATGCATGCGGTTCAGACACAACTTGAAGACTATATGCAAATTCAGGCAGTTGATGGCGGCCATCATCGTCTGGAACATCCTGAGCAAATTAATACACTGATTCAGGAAATCGAAGATCATTTTATCAGGCAATAAAAAAGCCCCACAATTTTGGGGCTTTTTTTAAATGTATAACTTAAGCAACTGCCGCTTCAGGCTGAGATTTGTCATCCAGCACTGACCAGATATCCAGGCCTAATTCAGCATGCAGGTCAGGAAGATCAAGGAAGATACTTGCACCAAGTACTTCATGTTGACATTTTTGAGCCAGTTCATTTACAGCTTTTAAGGTTCCACCAGTTGCCAGAACATCATCCACAATAATTACTTTCTGGGACTGAACGTTCGCAGACATTTCTAAACGATCCATACCATATTCCAGGCTATAACCTACACCGACCACTGGAGGTGGCAATTTACCTGCTTTACGCACCAGCAATAAGCCTTTGCCTGTACGTTGTGCCAACAAGCTTGCCAACACAAAACCACGCGCTTCAACCGCAATAAAGCTTTCTACTTCTGCCAGTTTGTCAGCAGGAATGCTGGCAATCAAAGCGTCAGTCAATGGACCAATATTGCTCATGAAAAGTGGGGTCAAATCAAAGAAGCAAATTCCTGGTTTTGGAAAATCTTGGACCGTACGAATGTGAGACCACAAAGAAGTAGACAAATTGCTCATGGGAGATCTTAAAAAAAGAAAAGGAATATGGGAATTTTAAACCTATTTGAGTGAAACGAACAAGCCAAGCTGTCTAATAAAAACCCGATGTTTAACCACAAGATATTGATTTTATTATATTGATTTATTTTAAAAATATTTAACCCAGACTTTACTGATTTTAAATTACCTAAAAACTCAAGTTTTTACTGCACGACTTTGGTCTATCCCCCAAGATAAACGCTCATTTTTGCCATCCTCAGCTTTTTATCCTTTAACCGTCTGCGCTAGAAAAGCTGATTGGCGTGATTTTCTGATAAATGAGGAATGTGTCGTCTATTCTGCTGCTAATTTCGCTG
Source organism: Acinetobacter lwoffii (assembly GCF_022809915.1). Lineage (GTDB taxonomy): Bacteria > Pseudomonadota > Gammaproteobacteria > Pseudomonadales > Moraxellaceae > Acinetobacter > Acinetobacter lwoffii_M. Next base: position 31,301 of record NZ_JALGQY010000020.1, read on the forward strand.
ATTAAGCTTTTATTCACTTTACTTTCTGAATAGAACTGCGTAAAAATTTAGCCAAATATGTTCACTGTTAAAAAGTCATATTCTTTTAGAGTCTTGCCTTTTATGGATTTTAAGCTGACGCCTACAGTTGCTCAGTTTTGGAGAGTTACATGAGAAAGTTTCAATGCATCGTATGTGGATGGATTTATGACGAGGCAGAAGGTTGGCCTCAAGACGGGATCGTGGCAGGCACCAAATGGGAAGATATCCCCGATGACTGGACCTGTCCAGATTGCGGCGTGTCTAAAGTCGATTTCGAAATGATCGAAGTCTAATCACGTCCAGTTAAAGGCCATATCCATATGGTCTTTTTTTATGCCTTTCAATCATTTATACAGCATGGAGCTCTACCATATGGAAACAACTATGCATCCTATCGTCATTATTGGCTCAGGTATGGCGGGTTATGCCGTAGCACGTGAATTTCGTAAACTTAATCCAGAACATGAATTGCTGATGATCTGTGCGGATGATGCGGTCAATTATGCCAAACCGACGCTTTCCAACGCTCTGGCCGGCAATAAAGCACCTGAACAAATTCCACTAGGCGATGCGGCTAAAATGTCGGCACAGCTGAATATGCGCATTGAACAGCATACTTGGGTTAAGGCGATTCATCCGGAAGATCATCAACTGGTTTTGGAAAAAGATGGCCAGGAAAGCACGCAACATTATAGCAAACTGGTATTAGCCATCGGTGCCAATCCGGTACGTCTGGCGATTGCCGGTGATGCCAGCGATGATATTCATGTCGTCAACAATTTAACTGATTATAAAGCTTTCCGTAGCAATCTGGCGGCACGTAAAGACAAACGTGTAGTGATTTTAGGTGCAGGCCTGATTGGCTGTGAATTTGCCAACGACCTGCAAAATACCGATCATCAGGTTACAGTCATTGATTTGGCACCTCAGCCGCTTGGCCGTTTATTACCAGAACATGTTGCTACTGCCTTCCAGAAGAATCTTGAAGAAACCGGCATTCACTTTGTCTTGGGCACAACAGTCGAAAAAGTCTCTCGTGCGGACAATGGTGATTATCTGGTCACGCTGGCCAACGGTCAGTCTTTGATCGCAGATGTAGTGTTATCTGCGGTAGGCTTACAGCCGAATATTTCTTTGGCGAAACAGGCAGACGTACATACCAGTCGCGGAGTTTTAACCACTGCACAACTTGAAACCAACCAGGCTGATATCTATGCTGTAGGTGACTGTGCCGAGGTCAATGGAACTTTACTGCCTTATGTTATGCCAATTATGCAACAAGCCCGCGCTTTGGCAAAAACCTTAAACGGTGAACATACTGCCGTGCATTATCCGGCTATGCCAGTAGCAGTTAAAACGCCTGCTGCACCTTTAACGGTATTGCCTGCTCCGGTTGATGTGGATGTCATCTGGGAAACTGAAGAATTTGATGATGGCATGCTGGCTAAAGCATTCGATGCTAACGGCACCTTACGCGGTTTCGTGCTTTTGGGCGCCACTGCAGCCAAACAGCGTCTGACCTTGACCAAACAGGTTCCTGACTTGATTCCTGCTGCGGTTTAGAGGTTTAATAGCAAGGATATTTTTTAAACGAAATATCCTTTAATTAGGACAGCGACTATGTACAGCGCAGCACAGTTTAATCTTTCCCCTTATACCTCGTTCATGCATGAAACCAAGGTCGATCTTGGCAATGGGATCCAGCTACATGTCGAGGTTGGTGGAAATCCGGAACATCCCACCATTTTGCTGATTATGGGGCTGGGTGGGCAAATGCTGTACTGGCCTGACTTTTTCTGCAAATCACTGATTGACAATGGCTATCACATCATCCGTTTTGATAATCGTGATATTGGCCTGTCTTCAAAAGTCCATTACAAAGGTCCACGCCTGAATACCCTGAAAATGATGAGCCGTTTTGTACTGGGTCTGGGTAATCAGGGTGCACCTTATGATCTTTACGATATGGCTGAAGATGTCAGTCTGCTAATTGAAAAAATGCAGCTGGAACAGGTCTATGTGCTGGGTGCTTCGATGGGCGGTATGATTGCCCAGATTCTGGCCGCGCGTTATCCGGACAAAGTCAAAAAACTGGGCTTACTGTTTACCAGCAATAACCAGCCGATGTTGCCACCACCCTTTCCCAAGCAACTCTTTAGTTTGATTGACAAACCGGCTTCAACAGATGAAGATGGCATTGTTGATCATAGTTTGAAACTGTTTAAGATCATCGGCTCACCAGGTTATGTCAATCATCTGGAAGCGGTGCAGACCGCCCGTAAATTATATAAGCGAAGTTACTATCCTGCTGGTGTACTTCAACAGTTTTTAGCAATATTATGTACAGGCTCATTGCTGCAACTGGACAAGCAAATCAAACAAGAAACCCTGGTGGTCCATGGTTCTCGAGATCGATTGCTGCCTCCTAGCCATGGCAAGGCCGTTGCGAAAGCAATTTCAGGGGCTAAATTTGAATTAATTGATGGAATGGGGCATGATATCCCACCGCATTTTATTCCATATCTTAGCGAATTATTTGCTGATCATTTTAAATCATAAACATTAGGACACTATGGCTGCATTACCATCCCTAAGACAGCTGTCATACCTCGTAACACTGTCAGAGACGCTACACTTTACAGAAGCTGCTCGCCGCTCCTTTGTCACCCAGTCAACCTTGTCTGGCGGCATCATGGAGCTGGAGCGTTTACTCGGTGGCGTACTTGTTGAACGCGACCGCCAGAATGTTCGTTTAACGCCTCTTGGTGAACAAGTGGTTGCACGCGCACGTGTTCTACTGGCCGATGCTCAGGACCTAATGCGTTTAAGTCGTGAGATGAGTGAACCTTTAACCGGTGATCTACATCTCGGCGTCATTCCAACAATTGCACCTTTCCTATTGTCCCAGCTGCTGGATGAAGTGCATAAGCAATTACCAAAAATCCAGTTGCATCTGCATGAAGCGCAAAGTGAAAAGATTGTAGAAAAACTGGAACATGGCAACCTGGATATGGTGGCTTTGGCATTGCCTTTCGACACCCGTGGTCTGAAAGTTGCTGAAATTGCCAAAGAGAATCTGTATCTGGTTTACCAAAAATCTGATCAGCATGCTGCACAAGCAAACTCTTTAGAAGATCTGGATCTGTCTCGCCTGATGTTACTTGAAGAAGGTCATTGCCTGCGTGATCATGCCTTGAGTGCCTGCCCGATTGGTGAGCGTAAAAATGATCACCGTTTAAAAGCCAGCTCACTGCCGACTTTAATCGAAATGGTGTCTGCAAATCTGGGCTTTACCCTGCTGCCTGAAATTGCGATCCATACCAATATGATTAAAGGCAATCCTGAGATTCAGGTAAAAGCGATCGATTCAGCCCCAAGTCGTACCCTGGCATTGGTAACCCGTAAAAGCACACCGCTGCAAAGCGAGTTTGATGTGCTATTACAGATTTTCCAGAAAATCACTCAGCACGATGCTGCCTGATCTATAGATAATAAAAAGGAGCACATGTTGCTCCTTTTATATATCTTGAATTGAATACATTCAGTCCGCCTAGAAACTTAAAATCTCTACATTTCAGCTAAATCCCTATTCTTTGGGATAGGCATTTGCATTTGCCTGATTCACAGTATAGCTCTCTATCAGCATCTACAGGATCGTGTTTTATTGGCTAGCCTCTTGCCTGCACCAGTTTTAGTGATTCGTTCACCGACTGGACTCGACCTGTCAAAAATCCAGACCGTGCTGCTGCAACTGGGCTATCAGCCAGATATGCTGCTGTATGCGGACAATATGCTGTCTGCACAATCCATGATTACTGAACATCGACCCAACCTGATTCTCTATCATGCAGCAACAACTTCAGAGATCAGTTTGATTCATCAGCTGAAACAGCAAAGCCCAGATACACCTGTTATTGCCATATTCAATACTCATTCCACAGCACTGATCTATTCTGCTTTATTGTCCGGAGCAGATAGCTATATGCAGCATCAGAATTCATTTTCCGAGTTTGCTGAAAGTCTGAAAACTGTCTTGCGCGGTGGAGCTTACGTCAATACTGAATTGGCAGACTATATCCTGCACCAGCCCATTGCCAAAACCTGTCTCAACTTCGCTGAATTGCAGTTATTAAAAGTATTGAGTCAACATCAATCGCAAACCGAACGACAAGATCAGCTCCAGATGAAGAACTATCAGATATATAGCCGGGTCAAATACATCTATCGAAAACTGTTCAGACTCAGCTTGAACAGTTCAATTGTATGTTCGAAATAAAAAAGAGGCTGAATATTCAGCCTCTTTAAATACTTAAACTTATTTAAACAGCTCTAACAGAATACGTTGTGCATTATGCGGTTTTTCACCTTCTTTGGGCTGTGCCCGCAGCCAAGTACCATCACCTTGCAATAACCAGGATTGCTGATTGTCTTTCAAGTAATTCAACAGACCTTGTTGATAGATGCGTTTTTTCAAGGCTTCATCTTCGACCGGGAAACAGGCCTCGACCCGATTAAACAGGTTACGATCCATCCAGTCTGCACTTGAACAGTAAATACGTGAATTGCCATTATTGCTGAAATAATACACGCGGGTATGTTCCAGGAAACGCCCGACAATTGAACGCACCCGGATATTTTCCGACAGACCCGGCAACCCCGGACGCAAACTGCAAATTGAGCGGATAATCAGGTCAATCTGTACCCCGGCCTGAGAAGCCTCATAGAGTTTGTTAATCAATTGCATTTCGGTCAGTGCATTGACTTTGACAATAATCTGCGCCGGTTTCCCTGCTTGAGCATAGGCAATTTCATTATCGATATAGTTAAGTAACTGGGCATGCAAGGTAAATGGCGCATGTAGCAGCTTTTTCAGCTTGGCCATTTTCCCCATACCGGTCAATTCCTGGAAAATACGATGCACATCTTCACACAGATCTTTATCTGTCGTTAATAGACCATAATCGGTATAGATTCGTGCATTGCCGGCATGATAATTACCGGTACCCAGATGCACATAGCGCACCAGTTTGTTATTTTCCCGGCGCACCACCAGAATCATCTTGGCGTGAGTCTTGTAACCAACAATGCCGTAGACCACGACCGCACCCGCTTCTTGCAGGACATTGGCCACCGCAATATTGGATTCTTCATCAAAACGTGCACGCAATTCAATCACTGCGGTGACTTCCTTGCCATTGCGGGCAGCTTCAGCCAGTACCTGCACAATTTCAGAATCTGGCCCACTGCGGTACAAGGTTTGCTTGATCGCCAGCACTTGCGGATCGCGTGCCGCTTCACGTAATAATGAAATGACCGGCGCAAAAGATTCAAAAGGATGGTGCAGCAAAATATCCTGTTTCTGCATCGCACTAAAAATATTTTCAGATTTTTTCAGTACTTTAGGAATAATGGGAGTATGCGAGTCATAACGTAAATGCGGACGTTTAAAGTTAGATAGCAAACGTGCCAGATTGACCGGGCCCGCGACTTTATAAAGCTGCTCGTCGTCCAGATCAAATTCATTCAGTAGATATTCATAAATATGCTGCGGACAATTTTCTGTCACTTCCAGACGCACGGCGCGGCCAAAACGGCGTGAACTGAGTTCGCCTTTGAGTGCCTTGGCTAGATCTTCAACATCTTCATTCAAGGCTAAATCGGCATTTCGGGTAACACGGAACTGATAACAGCCAGTCGCCGTCATCCCCGGGAACAGATCAGACACATGCTCATGAATAATCGCCGACAGCATCACATGATGTTCTTTTCCATCGGTCAGTTCATCCGGTAAACGTACCACGCGTGGCAGTGAACGCGGTGCGGGTACCACAGCCAGATCAATCTGACGGCCAAAAGCATCTTTCCCTTCCAATGTGACAATAAAGTTCAGTGATTTATTCACCAACCGTGGGAATGGATGCGCAGGGTCCAGGCTGATCGGCGTGAGAACCGGCGCCACTTGCTCCTGAAAATATTTTTTAATCCAGGCAGATTGTGCCGGAGTCAGCTCACCACGGCGCAAGAAGCAAATATCTTCCTCACGCAGTTTTGGCAAAATTTCTTCATTTAAAATACGGTACTGGCGTTCAATGGCGGCATGTGCTGTTTTAGAAATCTGTTCTAAAACCTGCTTTGGAGTCAAGCCATCCGGACTCCGACTTTCATTATCCAGATCCAGCTGTTCCATCATTCCTGCGACCCGGATTTCAAAAAACTCGTCCAGATTACGCGAGAAAATCAACAGGAAATTCATGCGTTCGAGCAATGGATGTAAAGGATCGACAGCCTGTTCCAGGACACGTAAATGGAAGTCTAGGATAGACAGTTCGCGATTAATATAACGATCATTATATGTATATTCGGGCTGTGCTGAAGTTGTGCTGGCTGCCGTATTCATATCAAACCTATGCGGATTTAAAATTGTGCTTATCCCTCCAAGTATGCTTCAAATTGATGACAATTTCATAAAAAAAGCCCAAATAATTGGGCTTTCTCTTCAAATCATCAATTAAGGTAATTCTGCATAACGCATATAGCGCTGAATCATCCGCTTACGAGCATTTAATGCAGAGGAATTGCGATGATCCTGGAAATATTTCGGATTGGTCAAAATGGCAGCCAGAAAGATGGCTTGATCGCGGGTCAGGCTTTGTGCGGTTTTACCGAAATAATGTTTGGCCGCTGCTTCAACGCCGTAGATATTATCCCCGAACTCGATCGAGTTTAAATAGACTTCCAGAATTCTTTCTTTCGACCACATGCGTTCCATCATCCAGGTCGCGACTGCTTCCTGACCTTTACGCACAAAGGAACGCTTGTTGACGAGGAACAGGTTTTTCGCCAATTGCTGGGAGATTGTCGAACCACCGGCCACTACACGGCCCTGATTTCTGTTTTTATTCAGCGCAGTTTGAATTCCGTCCCAGTCAAAACCATGGTGATGAATAAATTTTCCATCTTCCGCAGTGACGATGGCACGTTTCAGATTCAGGCTGATTTCGTCATAGGGACGCCATTGATGCTGAATCGCTTTGGAAGGTTCTGTCCAGTAATCAATCCGCATCATCATGGTGGTGTTCACCGGATTGGTTCGCCACCAGGCCAGACTGGCAAAGATCCACAATTGAACCAGCAGAATCACACTGACGATGACGAGCATCGTGCGGATCAGAAAGGCTTTCATGTCAGTGCGTTACTCCTGAAAATTTAATTTTTCGTGTTAAGCTTATTCGAAATATACAATCACAGCAAAAAAATAGCATGTCTGAATACTCTCCCCCTGTCGAACATCGCAAACTTGAAATGCATCTCTGGTGGATCACCGCCATTTTAATCGGGATCAATGTTGGATTATTTGGCTGGCAAGCCATGCATGGCATGGATGTTAGCCAGCCGAGTACCCGAGACGCTATTCTCTGGGGTGCCGATTATGCACCTTTAACCTATTTAGCGGAACCCATGCGCTTGTTTAGCAGCATGTTTTTTCATTTTGGCCTGATTCACCTGATGTTGAATATGTGGGCCTTGTATATTTTTGGTAGTGTTGCCGAACAACTGTTTGGCCGGATGTATTTTATTGGCCTGTATGTGTGTGCCGGATTAATGGGCAGCCTGCTCAGTGGCTATATGAATATTCAAGACAGCTATAACCTGATTGAAGGCGGTGTGGCCAATCCCGATTTATTGCCTGCAGTCAGTGCCGGCGCATCCGGTGCCGTGATGGGACTCGGGGCTTCACTGACGGTGCTGGCCTTATTGCCAATGCTGCCACAGCAACGTTTTATTCTGGATAAAAAAACCCTAGTGATGGTGATGGGCCTAAACCTCGCGCTGGGTTTTATGATCAGCGGAATCAACAATGCCGCACATATTGGCGGCATGCTGATGGGGGCTTTTCTCACCTTGCTCTGGTACATCGGTCAAAAAATGCAGCGTAGCCATCTGTTCAATCTGATTGCCCTGCTTGTCGGTTTCGGCATTTGTGTGCTGCTTTATCAACATAACTTGGCCTTACTCGAACCCATTCGCCCACTGTGGCAAGAGATTCTGGAAATGATGCAACAGCAATTAAAACTTTAACTCTCAGCCAGTTAAAACCACGGAGATGAATCTTATTGATTCATCTCGCGCAAGCTTTGTAAGGGCGGAATCTCTGACAGATAACTCAGGCGATAACGGCCAATCAGCGCACATAAAGCGGTCATAAAGATTGGTAGGATAATCCAGATTTCCCAATGTGGCTGAATCATCAAATCCATTTTATAGCTGGCAATCGCGCTGATCACTTCGGCAAATAGGCAGGAAACAATTCCGGCAAACAGTCCGATAAAACCAATTTCCAGACTCATCATGGTTTTCAGTTTCTGCTTGGAACTACCGAATGATCGTAGCAAAGCCACTTCACGTTTGCGTTCATCCATCAACAGGTTCAAACAGGCCATCAGCACCAGAAAACCGGAAATGCTGACCAGTACCGCCAGAATCGTCACGATTTGCACCAGCACATTCACAATGCGTTTGATCTCTTCCAGAATCAGGCTGACATCAATAAAGACCGTGTTGGAAAATTGCTGGATCACAGGGACCAGTTTGCCTTTATCTGTTTCCGGGACATAAAAACTGCCCAGATAACTGCCGGCATTGGCATCCATGCTATTCGGTGCAAAGATAAAGAAGAAATTCGGGCTAAAACTTTCCCATTCGACGGTTCTTAGATTAACGACTTTAGCTTCCAGTATCCCTTCTGGCAGACTGAAACTGAGTTTATCTCCGATCTTGATCCCTAGCTCTTCGGCAGTATTGACTTCGACCGATACGGTGCCGACTTGTTTTAATACCGCGTCACCACTGACAATCACATTATCTTGTGGATAGCTATTTGACTGGGTCAGATTCAGTTCACGTCTTAAGGTATTGCTGCTTTTCACCAGTTCCTCGGCAAAAGGCTGATCATTTTTGGCGACCAGACGCCCACGGACATTTGGATACAGTGGCGTGCTTTTCCAGCCATTCTGCTCAAGTTGAGCTTTCAGGTCTGGCATATCAAAAGGCGGTAAACCATAAACAAACTGGTTCGGCGTACCTTCCGGTAACTGTTGCTGCCAGCGATCCAGCAGATCAGTACGCAAGACTGCCAATACTGTAATCAGGCTCAAGCCCAAGGCTAAAGCCGTAATCTGCAAAGCAATCTGAGAAGGTGTGCGTACATAGGCTGACAGATTCAACTTCATATTCCGCAGCAGTTTCAACATCCCCCATACCGTCAGATACAGCACTGCACATAACACAATAATCGCGCCAATCACCCAGGCGGTCAGCAGCAAGTTTTCAGTCAAAATCACACTAAAAATAATCAGGCTGAGCGTTCCAGTCAGCAGCATCCACAGCATGGATTGCACTGATTTTTCCTGCTGGCGGATCACCCGAATTGGCGGGGTATTCAGCAATTGCAACAAGCTTGGCATGACAAAGCCGAGTAACACCACGGCACTGGTCAGCATCGCGACTGGCAATGGTCCGAGCAACATTGCCAGGGCTGAAAATTCAATCTGCAAATTTGGAATCAGCTGCAACATCAATTGCAACAGTCCATAACCCAGACTGATCCCGACCACGGTACCAATTAGCATCGCAATTAACAGCACCATCCCGAGTAAAGCCAGATAAGCCGACAGAATCTGCTGCTTGGTGGCACCGATACAACGCATCAAGGCAATATTATCCTGATTCTGCTGCACATAACGCTGTGCGGTTAAGGCTATGGCAATCCCGCATAATAGAATGGTCAGAATATTGGCCAGTTGCAGGAAAGTGTCCAGATTGGCGATTGGCTTCATCAAGCGGGTATTGCCTTCACTGGCATTGCGTAACCTGAGACTGCTTTGCTCCTCAAACTCCTGCCCTTGCACTTCCGCTGGCGTTTCAGCCGAGCCGTTTGCTGACTTGACCTGCTGCTTGAATAAGGCTTCATATTGTTGGGTATCGTCTGGACGGCCAGCCATGAGTAAGCGATATTCAATCCGGCTCCCTACCTGAATCGCATTGGTTCGTGCGACATCTGCCTGGGAAATAATTACGGTCGGCGAAAATCCGGAAAATCCAAGTTCCTGATTGGAGTCCTGTTCAATCTTGGCGGTGACTTTAAACGCCGCATCGGCAATATTGAGCTGATCCCCCAGTTTGACTTTGAGCAAATCCATGGCTCGTGGACTGAGCCAGATTTCACCAGACTGAATCGATTTTTTTGCCGGTTGCACCCGCAGTTCACCACGCAAAGGAAAAGGCTGATCTATGGCTTTGACATTGACCATGACAAACTGCGCATCGGTATAGGCCATACTGCTAAAGAAAGTGACGTTTGACTGCTTTAAATCCAACTGCTTGGCCTGATCACGCCACTGCTCCGGCAAAGGCTCATTATCTGAAAGCACCAGATCACCGGCCAGCATTTCTGCTGCCTGCAAGGCGACTGCATTTTGGATCTGCTCATTACTAAATTTAAGTGCAGTGGTCGCGCTAATTGCCAGCGTTAAGGCAATAATCAGCAGATAAATCCCGGTCGTTTTAAAGCTTTGCGTCAGTAAAGGACGAAATAACGGATTCATTTCATCCTCCACTCGGATGTTCAATCAGCTCGCCATTCAGCAATTCAAAATGCCGCTGGCACTGCTGCGCTAGTTTGCGGTCATGCGTGACCAGCACCAAAGTCGTCCCCAGTTCCCGATTCAGTTGAAAGAGTAGTTGTTCAATTTCTTTGGCAGTTTCGCCGTCGAGGTTACCCGTGGGTTCATCGGCAAAAATGATTTTTGGTTCACTAACCAGTGCACGAGCGATGGCTACACGTTGCTGCTCTCCCCCGGACAATACTTTTGGGGTTTGCTGCGTCTGTCGATCCAGACCAACTTTATGTAGTAATGCCAACGCCTTTTGCTCAGCTTCTGCATATTTAAAACCAGGTTGCAAACGTAATGGCAGCATTACATTTTCAAGTGCAGTCAGGTGCGGTAAGAGCTGAAAAGACTGAAAGACAAACCCGATATTTCTTAAACGTACCAGTGCACGTTGTTCTTCATTCAAGTTAGACACTGATTCGCCACAGACCATAAGCTGACCTGAACTTGCCTGATCCAGTGTCGCCAGAATACCCAGTAATGTGGATTTTCCGGAACCGGAACGACCGGTAATTGCCACTTGTTCTCCGGCCTGAATATCCAGATCAAGATCCTCAAAAATGGTGAGCTGTTTTTGTGAAAGTTGTATCTTTTGTGTCAATTTCTGGGCAGAAATAATAGCCTGTGGCATGATGGTCGAATCGTTGCTGCTTTGAATCATACGTGTCCTATATGAAAGATCTTAATCAGAAAACTCGGCTATTGCCTTACTTTTTTTTGCTCAGTCTGTGCCTGTTACCTCTTGGGGTTTCAGCAAAGACGATTATGATTTTAGGTGATAGTTTAAGTGCAGGTTATGGTATCCAGCCCCAGCAAGGTTGGGTACATTTATTACAAAAGCGTTTAGAGCAACAGTATCCGAAACAGCATAAAGTGGTCAATGCAAGTGTCAGTGGCGAAACCACCAGCGGAGCGCTGGCCAGACTGCCAAAGCTATTGCAGACGCATCGTCCAGACCTTGTGGTGATTGAGTTAGGTGGCAATGATGGCTTACGTGGACAACCACCGCAAATGATTCAAAAAAATTTAGCCAGCCTGATTCAGCAGAGCCAGAAAGCCAAGGCCAAGGTCATCGTCTTTGGCATAAAAATGCCGCCGAATTACGGGCAGGCCTATAGCAAGGCTTTTGAAAATAATTATAAAGTGGTGAGTCAGCAATATAAGGTGAAGTTATTGCCCTTCTTTATGCAGGGTGTCGCCGGTAATAAAACATTGATGCAAAAGGATCTGATTCATCCAAATGCTAAAGCACAGACAATCCTGTTAAATAATGCTTATCCATACATTAAAGGCGCTTTATAAAGCGCCTTTAACTTATTTTAGAATATATTTAGATGAATCGTGATTAGAAATCGAAGAATGTCACTTCACCAGTTTCCAGTGAATATTCAGCACCCACGACTTTTAGTTTTCCTTGTCCAATCAGGTTTTCCAGAACGGCTGAACCGTGACGCAACTGATTCACCGAAGCAAATACGTTGGAACGTACTGCATGCTTGGACAATTTTGCCAAGTCATTTTTCAGTTCAGTCTGCATTAAGGTTTCAACTGAAGGGCGTACGCGGTTCACAATCGACATCAGGTTTGCCGATGGCGGGCAATCCGGGCACATCAAGGTATCAATGGTGGCTTTAATCGCACCACAGTGACTGTGACCTAACACCACCACAATCGCGCAATCATAACGTGCCGCGGCAAACTCAACACTGCCGACCTGTGAAGGTGCAACAATATTACCTGCAACACGAATCACAAAAAGATCGCCGAGACCCTGATCAAAAACCATTTCGGCTGGAACGCGCGAATCTGAACATCCCAAAACAATCGCAAACGGATTCTGATCCTCTGCCATTTCTGCGCGCTGTTGGTGGCTAAGTTGTTTTGGATGCGTGGTATCGCCACTGACAAAACGTTGGTTACCCTGTCTAAGACGTTCTAAAGCTTCTTGAGCTGTGAGCATTCTTTTCTATCACCGATGTTTTTAGTGGGAATATCTTACTGCCAGTTTTTTTGAATGTCACTTGCAAAAAATCTTAGCTGATTAAATTTTTAGCATTTATCTAATTTCATTTCTGCAGAGAATTTATGCGCAATACATCACATTTTCTAGCCATTTAATGCAATCCAGCAAAAAACTAATGGGTGACAAGCGCAAAGATTGATTTAAAATAGAATGAAGAATAATGTTTTTATTTGAATGAAAATTGCAAATTTATAACATGGAAGTATTTTGATTGAGCAATTTGCTCACTGGGTTTGTTTTGGGGAATGGTCAATGAAGAAAATAATAAAATTGCGCTCGAAAATGATTTGTTCAGCCGTGGTTGCCTTAAGCATGGCATTACCGGGCCTGACACATGCTCAAATACTGTTTAGCCAGAAAAATGAAACATCTGCCAAAGTCTTGCAGCAGCATCTGTTGCAGGAACGCAGCCTTGCAGGACTCAAATCCAAAACCCTCAAAATTGGCGAGGTCACCTGGAGCTATAGCGAAGGCGGTGCCAAGAATAAACCATCCATTCTACTGATTCATGGTCTGGCCGGCACGCGCGACAACTGGAACCGGGTCGCCCAGTTTCTGACGCCCTATTATCATGTCATTATTCCGGATCTGCCAAGCAACGGTGATACCAAAATTCCGGACAATTTTGATGTTTCTGTGCCCAATGTGACGTCCCAATTACGTCTATTTATTGAAACCTTAAATGTGGACGAGAATTTACATATTGCCGGACATTCCTTAGGCGGCTCGATTGCCACAGTCTATGCCTCTCAATACCCTTTCGATACGCAAAGCCTGTTTTTAATCAATAGCGCTGGCCTCTACAAAATGGGGAATACGTCCTATACCAAAGACCCACAGGCCTTAAAAGATCTCATCGTCAGCAAGCCCGGTGATCTGCAAGATGTTTCCAAACAGCTGATGCAGAACCCGCCGGTGATTCCTTATCAGTTACGACATGCACAGGAAAAACTGCTGATTTCACGCGCTGAACAAACCAGTAAATCGATTGATCAGGTGGTGATGCTAAACCGGATTTATACACCGGAAACCTTTGCTCGCCTGACCCGCACGGTAGAAGCACCGACCTTGATTTTGTGGGGCAGACAGGATCGGATCATTAATGTCGAAGTAGTCAAAGAGCTACATGCCCTGCTGAAACGTGCCGAGAAGCCAGTGATTTTAAATAATGTCGGGCATATGCCGATTCTTGAAGCAGAAAAACAGGTTGCACAACATTATTTGCCTTTTCTGGCCAAGACGCAGACCCTAAAAAACCCGCTTGCTGATAAACTCATTCCTTTAAATTAAGTTTCAGAGATGCTATGCAGAAACACCCGATGATTGAGCAGTTGATCGATGCTCAACTTGATTTTCTCGATCAGGCATTTTCTCAATCTGAAACGATTCAAAGCGAGTTTCATGCATTTTATTTGTGGCTGCGTAAACAGACGCTAAAAGAGCTGTGGAGCTGTGAACTGATCAATCAGCTTTTACAAAAACAGATTCTGGGTACTGTAGCCAGCAGCTTTCTGATTGAACAGATTGCCGAGCATATCCGTTTTGCATTGGTGCATCCGGCCAATGATACCACCACGATTGCCGATCTGATTCCAGTCCTGACCGTCGATAAAATCGCCCAGTATGTGGCCAGCAAAAGTGGCCATCGTCAGCGTCTGATTAAAACCGTCGTGAATAATCCGGCATTTTCAGCCATGATTACCCAATTGATCCAGCATTCCATTCAGGATTATATGGATAACTCCATGATTGCCAAAAGCGTGCCCGGAGTTTCCCGCTTTATGAAAATGGGCAAATCCGTTCTGGAAAATGTCACCGATACCAACCTCGATAGCACCATTGCACGTTATCTGCAAAAGAACATTCTGAAGCTCAGCCAGATGAGTGAGCATGTACTGAACCAGCATTTTGACGACGAGAAACTCTATCATTTTCAGGCCAATCTCTGGCATAAAATCAAGGACATGCCAGTATCGGTCTTGAAGAATTATATTGAGCTGCAGGACCTGAATCAGACAGTCGGCTTAGGGCATGACATCTGGGATCACATACGTCAGACAGACTATCTGCAGCAGCAAGTGCATGACGGAATTCATACCTGGTATGTCCGCAATCAGGAACATACTTTTGATCAGTTATTACGTGATTTGAATATTGATGAAGCGCTAATTCAGAATGAATTGCAGCATCTGCTCTGCCCGGTAATCCAGCAAATGGTTTCTCAACGGCATTTACGTGAGCGTGCACGCATGTATCTGGAACAATTTTATTATCATGCAGATACTTTGAAAATTCTTAAGATTTAAATAAAAAAGCCGCTATAAAGCGGCTTTTTTATATTGTCATTTGCTTAGAATTTTGCATTCAGACTGATACCGTAACGACGACCATCCAATAGTTGATCACCATCAATATCTTCAGCTTTTTCATCCAGTAGGTTATAGACACCAAATTTACCTGTTAGATTCGGACTGAATTTATAGTTAAAGCCGACATCTACAAATTGGTAACCTGGATTTGGCTGAGCCATAGAGGTACGGCTCAAGTAAGCAGAGGTTTCAGAACGATGGTGCAAGCGGCTCCATACATTGAGTGCCTCATTTAGCTCATAATCCACACCAATATTAAACATGTGTTCCGGCATCTGGTTCAGTGGCTGGCCTTTAAAAGCACCTGACTTAAACTCTGAATCAGTATAAGTATAGTTTGCAGTCAATGTCGTGTAATCATTCAGACTGGCTTCTACCGTTGCTTCTACACCACGAATTTCCGCTTCATCTACATTAATCCGTTCACTAATAAAGTAGAATGGAATATCCCCTTCGAAGCATTTCCAGTTCTGCCAGTTATTACGGTTTGTCGTTGTGCCATCAGTATCGGTTTCGCAGGCACGAACTTCCGTTATACGGTCTTCATATTTAGTGATAAAGCCAGTCAACGATGTATTGATATAATCATTTTTCCAGTTGAAACCCAATTCAGTAGATACACTTGATTCAGGTTCTAAATCTGGATTAGCACGGATGATGCCACGGCCTGTTGCTAAGGGTGAACCACCGCCACCCGTGACGCTATAGAACCCTTCTGTGGCTGCACGAATATCAGGCTGTTTATACCCCGTAGCTACACCGCCTTTTACCACAAAATTGTCATTTACCGCGTACACTCCATACAGTCGTGGTGATAAATGGCCACTATAGTTTTCATCATGGTCATAACGTAAGCCGGTGGTTAAATCGAAATGATCCGTAATACTCCAGGTGTCTTCAAGGAAAGCAGCAGCAGACCAACGTGTTAACTCACTAAATTCAGGTGCATTAGGATTACGGTTAGTCGCTTTATCGACCAGTTTTTCATCTTTAAGATATCCCCCGAATGACAGCGTATGATCACCTAAGGCTAAGTTCCATTGACTGTTCGCTGTCCAGGTATCCAGGGTAATCCCTTTGGTGCCGAGTTCAGTATTGCCACGATCCGGATTTTTTGAATTTTCATATTGAATATAAGATGAACTGTCCAAGTTATCGCTATAACGGCCATTATGGGTTACTGAATAAACATTACGATAATTACGCGAGAATGAATCTGCAGCGCCTTGAGCAGGTGCTACCGTTTTCCCTACAGACGTAGTTGATTCCTGCTGCACAAAATTGGCTTCAACTTGTACATCATGATCATCATTAATGGCATAGCTCAGACGTGAATTTAAGCTTTCACGTTCTGTCCCACGGAAGCCGCCAACATAATGATCTTCATTACGTTCCTGCTTATTGACTGCCAGCTGCAAGCCCAGCTTGTCTGCAATCAAAGGACCCGCAAGATATGCAGAAGCATTTTTGATATCACCTGAACGGCTACTGTCCTGAATGATGGTTCCTAATTCGACATGACCAGACCATTCATCAGACACTTTTTTGGTAATGATATTGACTACCCCGCCCATAGCATCCGTACCATAGAGTGTAGAAGCTGGTCCACGGATCACTTCAATACGTTCAATTGCTGAAATAGGTGGCAGAATATTTTTCTCAAAACCACCATCGTCTCCATTCGGATTGACATCCTTGCCATATTGACGCTTACCATCGACCAGAAACAAGGTGTAGTTTGAACTCATGCCTCGAATACTGATGGTCTGTGCAGAACCTGCACCTGAAACTACGACCCCAGGCGTATTACGTAGCACATCAGTAATATCGTTGTATTCACGTTTATCTAATTCTTCACGATCAATCACGGTAATGGAAGCTGGTGCTTTAGCCAAATCTTGTTCATAACCTGTTGCGGTCACCACAATCGTTTGCAATTTAGTCGCTTCCGCCTGTGGAACAACAACTTCTACTGCAGATATATTTCCCGCCATGGCTGTGAGTACAGCAAATGCCAAAGTTGTTTTTAAGAATGGCTTATTCATACCTTGCGCGCCCCAATATTTATGAAGAAATCATGTTTATTCGGTTGCGAAGTGTAACAGCTTTCTACTCAAATTCAATTGCTATTGATAATTATTATCATTAATATTTACTAAATTTTAAGCCAGATATAAAAAAACCTCGAAAGTTCGAGGTTTTTTTATATGCTATAAATGAACTGTTATATAGAACAGCTTATTTCATATACGCACCTTCAGACTGACTATGATCCGTTTCATCAACGACATTCATCAATTCAGGAATATGCTGTTTTAGCGTTGTTTCTACGCCTTGTTTCAAGGTGATATCAATCGCTGAACAGCCCTGGCAACCACCACCAAATTTAAGTACAGCGGTTAAACCTTTTTCAGGGTCTTCTTTGACTTCAACCAGTGCACAGTTACCGCCATGGCCTGCCAGACCCGGGTTAATTTCAGACTGCAAGACATAGGTAATACGCTCTTCTACCGATGCATCTGGCCCCACGCGTGGCACTTTAGAGTTCGGCGCACGGAAGGTCAACTGACCACCAAAACGGTCTTTGTTGTAGTCAATCACGGCATCGAGTAAATACGGAATAGATGGCGAGTCGATAAAAGCAGGGAAATCAGGATATTCCTGCTTATAATCTGTCGGTACAACTTCATCAGGTGCACTATAGGCCATGCAACATTCAGCGCGAGGAGTACCTGGATGCTCTACAAAAACACGCACACCAATACCCGGGGTGTTCTGTTTATCCAGTAGATCCTTTAAATACTCTTGTGCTGTTGGTGTAATCAATAAGTTGGGAATTTCACCAACAACTGGAGTGCTGCTGTTCTCAGTCGACATAACAATAATTTCCTCAAGCTCAAGCGGCCATTTTAACTGAAGATGCGGGGTAATTTTTAAAAATCAACTAAAATTGTCGGATTTATTATAAAAGTACAACTTTAGCTCAATTTTAATGGCATGATAATTGGCAAATAGGCACCATTAGAATCATTTATATGCTTGATTTACCTTTTAATCATACCGTGACCATTATTCTGATCACCTGTATTGTGTCATTTATTGCTTTCTCCAAAGAGACGGTGATGAATCGCCTGATTTTCTGGCCGCCGGCACTGCAACGTGGACAATACGACCGCTTTATTACGCATGGCTTTATCCATGCGGATGGTGCACATCTGTTGTTCAACATGATTACCCTGTTCTTCTTCGGCAGCGTGATTGAAAGCTTTTATCGTCAATATCTGTATGACCTGGGTTTTATCCTGTTTTACCTCGGTGGTCTGATCGCAGCGATTCTGCCAAGTTACCTGAAGCATAAAAATGATGCGCGCTGGGCCAGTCTCGGCGCTTCCGGTGCAGTCTCGGCTGTACTGTTTGCCTATATTCTGTTTGAACCTTGGAAGTTGATCTTTGTGTTCTTCATTCCGGTTCCTGCCATTATTTTTGCTGTGCTGTATGTAGCTTATAGCATCTGGTCAGGCAAAAAAGGCAATAGCAACATTAATCACAGCGCGCATTTATGGGGAGCGGCTTACGGGGTGGTCATGACGATTATTCTGGAGCCACGCCTGATTCCGCATTTCCTGAATAAACTGATGCAAGTTCCATTTTAATTAGGGTTATTTAATGATAAGAGAATGAGGCTATATATGAATTGAACCTCATATTTCTACTAAAAATTGATAAGAGAGCTGCTGCTCTCTTATTTGTTTGAAACATCTAGTAATATATTAGAAAGTCATGATGTCACTTAATGCCAATCTTGGACTGAATTTTGCAGCGATAATATATACATATGTATATTAATTATTGTCATTCTCGAGATATTTTGCATGTCCACTACACCAGACGGTCTTCAATTTCCTCTTCAGTCTCAGCAACAAAAACCAAGTAGCTCTAAAGCAGGGCGCGCAATCATCGCGGCAGCGCTAGCCAATGTCGATTCATGCAGTTCTCAACAGGCACAATCAGAAAAAAACTGGCGCAAACACTACACAGTACATTTTAAGCAGCTGGTCGAGCAAGGATTAAGTTCCCCTGAATCCAGCTTGAAAATTGCCGAAGATGGATTGGCAAAAGCACATCAGACTTTTGAATTTTACCGTGATGGTCAAAAGTATGTATTACAAGATGCTTTAACTCTGCCCGCGGGTCAGTTGCATACCTTCAAGCTGACAGGTAATAGCAAATCGGCACCAGAATGGTATGTGCCTTACCACGGTCAAAAGCTGCAAGGTGACGCCTTATTGGAGCAGATTGAGCGCTGGGAAAGCCAAGGCATCGTGGAAACCAGTCATGCCAATGCCCTACGTGAATGTGTGGTGCATCCTGAATGGTTTGATCTTTCCGATCGAACCACGGTGCTGTTTGGTGCAGCATCTGAAGCCGGTCCTCTGACCTGGCTGGCGAAATGGAAAGCCAATATTGTAGCGATTGATCTGCCGAATACCCGTGTATGGGGCAAGATTGTTGATACCATCAACCAAGGCAATGCCACGCTGTATGCGCCATGTACTGAAGACCTGCCTGCTGATACTTCACTTGATATTTTAAAAGAAAAAATGGGCGCAAATTTGCTCACCCAGATTCCTGAAATTGCCACATGGCTATTACAGTTTGAGCAGGACCTAGATCTGGCTGCAATTGCTTATCTGGATGGTGAAAAGCATGTCCGCGTCTCCATGGCCATGGATGCCATCATGCACTATGTTAGTCAGCAAAAAGCCAATACCAGTCTGATGTACATGTGTACGCCGACCGATGTTTATGCGGTGCCGAGTGAAGTAATCGAAGCCTCTAAAGTGAAATATACTGAACGCTCCAAGGCACAGTCGATCCTTTCTAAAGGTGTTTCAACCTTAAGCCGCAAACACTTTTTCCAGAAAAATGCGCATGAACTGATTCAGTCTGGTGATCAGGTTTATGGTATCTGTGACTGTCTGGTAGTAGAACAAGGCCCGAACTATGCACTGGCAAAACGTATCCAGCAATGGCGTGCTACCTTGGCGCGTGCTCAAGGTCAGCGTGTCAGTATCAATATTGCCCCTTCGACGACCACCTATTCTGTGACCAAGAATCCGCTGCTTAAAGCCGCGTTCAATGGCGCCAGCCTGTTTGATGTTGAAGCTTTCGCGCCTGAAACCACCAATGCGATTATGGCGGCACTATGGATTCATGATCTGCGCAACCCAGAATCGGTGGCCAATCCTGAAGTGAAGCTAAACCATCCGCTTGAATTGATGATGCATGGTGCGAATCATGGCGGTTTGTGGCGAGTCGCCTATCTGGCGCGTACTGCACTGCCTTTTGCTGCCTTATATGGTTTTGCGACAGAGAAGTTGCCAAAAGGATTATTGAGTAAGTTGAAGAAGTAATTTAGTTCCTTCTCTCGAGACTTGTTCTACGTTAGATAAACTTTTATTTAATGTTTATCCCCCTCACCCTTGCGAAGCAGTGCTTCTCATCTCCCTAAGGGAGAGGGAGCTTCCCCAATAGATTCAAATTAGTATTAAGCATCTAAAGAAACGTTTTTTAATAAAATGAATACTATTTAACTTAAACTCTCTATTTGAATAAGTAATGTAATTCCCTCTCTTTCTAGGAGAGGGTTAGGGAGAGGACTTTAAAAACCCAATAAAAAAAAGCTGCCGTAGCAGCGTTTTTTACATCACATCATTTTAGAACACTTTTAACAGTACCCAATACAAACCGCCTGACAGACAGATCGTTGCTGGTAAAGTAAAGACCCAGGCAGACAGAATTGTTTTCACCATCTGGAAATTCAAACCTGACTTGTTCGCCACCATGGTACCTGCTACTGCAGAGTTCAATACATGGGTGGTTGATACCGGCATACCAAAGCCATCTGCTGCCGCAATGGTTGACATCGCAACAAGTTCGGCAGACATACCCTGACCATAAGTCATATGCTGTTTACCAATACGCTCCCCGACAGTCACGACAATACGCTTCCAGCCGACCATCGTACCCAGACCAAGCGCCAAGGCTGTCGCCACTTTCACCCAGGTCGGAATGTATTGCAGGAATGAATCCAGATTGTCGCGGTATTCATCTACTGTTTTTTCCTGTGCAGCACTCATTGCCGGTAAAGCTTCTGCTTTATCCAGACGTTTAAATGCTGTAGTGCTCAGGTACATGTCATTACGGAATTCAGATACTTGAGCTTCAGGAACATCCTTAATGCTGGTATAGCTACCAACTTTTTCACCCAGATGATCCGTCAAGCTTGCCAATGCAGGCACGACTTCAGGGGTAATTTCCTTGGTCTGAATGTACTTGGTGATCACATCACGGGCTTGTTCATCCGGAATGTCCTGATGATTTGGATAGATCACATCCGCTGTTTGTGCAGATAACTGACCAAAAGACTGAATATGTTGTGCATCCAGATTCTTGTTCAGCGAGTACGCTAAAGGTACACAGCCGATCAGGATCAGCATGATCAGGCCCATACCTTTTTGACCGTCATTTGAACCATGGGCAAAGCTCACCCCAGTACAGGTAAAGATCAGCATGGCACGAATCAATGGTGGCGGTGGCTTGTTACCTTCAGGTGGCTGGAACAGTTCCAGTTGACGCTTGAAGATTTTTTTCACCAGCAGGAACACAATCGCAGCAAATGCAAAACCGATTAAAGGCGAGAATAACAGCGCCTTACCGACTTTCATCACCTGTTCCATGTCTATACCTGAAGCGCCAGTACCGGCATTCAGAATATAGTTCATGATGCCCACACCCAGAATCGAACCGATCAGGGTATGTGAACTGGATGCCGGAATACCGAGGAACCAGGTTCCCAGATTCCAGAGAATTGCCGCGATCAGCATGGCAAAAACCATGGCAAAACCTGCTCCGGAGCCGACATTCATGATCAGCTCGACTGGCAATAACGCAATAATGCCGTAAGCGACCGCACCACTGGCGACCATAACCCCAAGGAAATTACAGAAGCCGGCCCACATCACTGCGACAGGAGCTGAAAGTGCATTGGTATAAATGACTGTGGCCACAGCATTGGCGGTATCGTGAAAGCCATTGACGAACTCAAAGCTCAACGCAATAAAAAGTGCCGTCGCTAACAAAATAACTGAATACAAGCCCAAGGCCGGTACATGCGCTAAATCTGCAGACAACTGGAAGCCGATATAAATCAGCGTAGTGATAATAAGAGTCAGGAACACCGGCATAAAAAATTTCGGTGTTGGCACATGAACATTGGTCGACTTTTGGGAAGCCGACCCGTGTGCTGAATCTACGGGAATTTGATTAGGATTCATGCAAGCAGGAATAGAGGATTCAAGAATCCCCATATTGTTCAGTTAAATTGTGACAATTATATGACAAACTGCTGTCATATGAAGCAATTATTTGGATTTTCTTGCTGCTATTCGTCCTGTTTAATTCCGACTAAAACGTTAGATTTTGATTTTACAAATCATTTACTTAAGATAAAATTCCAGCTTATTTAAGCTTAATAACCGAACATATTTTGCTACCAAAACGATTTAAGCCCTACTGTCATCAAGCTAAGCAAAAGTTTCATTTGCACAGCATAAGCCATCAATATGACAATTTCATGAATGAAAGCATCAGCTTAATTTTCTGATCCTGTTTCTTGTCTGAAAGACATCGAATCAGATGTGAGATTGCAATATTTTCTGATCCGGATGTTAAAACTTGTTGTTTTTATAGATGACTTATCAAATTTTCATATCATGCTTATCCATCATTCTGAGCAATCTCAGCAGAAATCAGCCAACTAATCTGCTAAGATTAGCGTCGTTTTTTTTGATTTCTGCTGAGAAAGTTTGAATGTCTACACTTACCACTTTAAAAGAACTTCTTGCCAAAAGAATTTTAATTATCGATGGTGCGATGGGTACCATGATCCAGCGCCATAAACTGGAAGAAGCCGATTATCGTGGTGAGCGTTTTGCTGACTGGGCCTATGATCTCAAAGGTAATAATGATTTGCTGGTACTGACTCAGCCACAAATCATTCAAGGCATTCATGAAGCTTACTTGGAAGCTGGTGCCGACATTATTGAAACCAACACCTTTAACGGTACCCGCGTTTCAATGTCGGATTACCACATGGAAGATCTGGTTCCTGAAATTAACCGTGAAGCAGCGCGTCTGGCCAAAGAAGCCTGTGCCAAATATTCAACGCCTGAAAAACCACGCTTTGTGGCAGGTGTGATTGGTCCGACATCGCGTACCACTTCTATTTCTCCAAACGTGAATGACCCGGCGTTCCGTAACATCACCTTTGATGCTTTAAAAGTTGATTATATTGAATCAACCAAAGCTTTGATCGAAGGTGGTGCAGACATCATCCTGATCGAAACCGTGTTCGATACTTTAAATGCCAAAGCTGCCATCTTTGCAGTGAAAGAAGTCTTTAAAGAATTGGGCTATGAACTGCCAATCATGATTTCAGGTACGATCACGGATGCATCAGGTCGTACTTTAACCGGTCAAACCGCTGAAGCCTTCTGGAACTCGATGCGCCATGCAGAACCGTTATCTATTGGCTTTAACTGTGCGCTGGGTGCAGATGCGATGCGTCCACACGTGAAAACCGTGTCTGATGTTGCCGATACCTTTGTTTCAGCGCATCCAAACGCTGGTTTGCCGAATGCCTTCGGTGGATATGATGAAACGCCGGAAGAAACTGCCGCATTTATTAAAGAATTTGCAGAAAGCGGTTTAATTAATATTACTGGTGGTTGCTGTGGTACTACGCCGGATCATATCCGCGCGATTGCAAATGCTGTTGCAGGCATTACCCCTCGCCAGATTCCTGAAATTGAACCGGCGTGTCGTTTAAGCGGTTTAGAACCATTTAATATCACCAAAGATTCGTTATTTGTGAACGTCGGTGAACGTACCAACGTCACCGGTTCGAAAAAATTCCTGCGTCTGATTCGTGAAGAAAACTTCGCCGAAGCGCTTGATGTTGCCCGTCAACAGGTTGAAGCTGGTGCGCAGATCATCGACATCAACATGGATGAAGGTATGCTCGATTCACAAGGTGCGATGGTGCATTTCCTGAATCTGATTGCTTCTGAGCCTGATATTTCACGTGTACCCATCATGCTGGATTCTTCTAAATGGGAGATTATCGAAGCAGGCCTGAAATGTGTGCAAGGTAAAGCCGTGGTGAACTCGATTTCCCTGAAAGAAGGTCATGACGAGTTTGTCGAACGTGCCCGCCTCTGCCGTCAATATGGTGCTGCGGTGATCGTGATGGCATTTGATGAAGATGGTCAGGCCGATACAGCTGCGCGCAAAAAAGAAATCTGTAAGCGTTCATATGATGTTCTGGTGAATGAAGTGGGCTTCCCCTCTGAAGATATTATCTTTGACCCGAACGTCTTTGCGATTGCGACCGGTATTGAAGAACACAACAACTATGGCGTGGACTTTATTGAAGCGACTGGCTGGATTAAACAGAACCTGCCAAATGCGATGATTTCTGGTGGTGTGTCGAACGTATCGTTCTCGTTCCGTGGTAACGAACCGGTACGTGAAGCGATTCACTCGGTGTTCCTGTACCATGCCATTCAGCAAGGCATGACTATGGGTATTGTAAATGCCGGTCAGATGGCGATTTACGATGACATCGATAAAGAATTGAAAGAAGCGGTTGAAGATGTTGTTTTAAACCAGAACCAGGGTGAAAGCGGTCAGGAAGCAACCGAAAAACTACTTGCGGTTGCTGAAAAATACCGTGGTCAAAGTGGTACGCAAAAAGCCGAAGAAAATCTTGAGTGGCGTAATGAGTCTGTTGAAAAACGTCTTGAATATGCGTTGGTAAAAGGCATCACGACTTATATCGACCAGGATACTGAAGAAGCTCGTTTAAACTCTACACGCCCACTCGATGTGATCGAAGGCCCATTGATGGCAGGTATGAATGTGGTCGGCGACCTGTTCGGTGCCGGTAAAATGTTCTTGCCGCAAGTAGTAAAATCAGCACGTGTGATGAAACAGGCTGTGGCGTGGTTGAACCCGTTCATTGAGGCCGAGAAAACCCAAGCTGAAGCTAAAGGTAAAATCCTGCTGGCTACGGTGAAAGGTGACGTACACGACATCGGTAAGAACATCGTTGGTGTAGTATTAGGCTGTAATGGTTATGACATCGTGGATCTGGGCGTGATGGTGCCATGCGAGAAGATTCTACAAACTGCGATTGATGAAAAAGTCGATATCATCGGTTTGTCTGGTCTGATTACGCCGTCTCTGGATGAAATGGTGTTTGTTGCCAAAGAAATGCAACGTAAAGGCTTTAACATTCCACTGATGATTGGTGGTGCGACGACTTCTAAAGCGCATACCGCAGTGAAAATCTCACCGCAATACCATAATGATGGCGTGCTCTATACCGCAGATGCTTCGCGTGCCGTGGGTGTAGCAACGCAGTTGCTCTCTCCTGAAATGAAACCAAAACTTTTGGCTGACTATGCAGCGGATTATGAAAAAATTCGTACCCGTCTTGCGAACAAGCAACCGAAAGCAGCGAAATTGTCTTATCAAGAATCTGTTGACAACGGCTTCAAGATCGACTTCGACAAAAATGCACCGGTTAAACCAAACTTCATTGGATCTGAAACTTTCACAAATTATCCGCTTGAAGCTTTGGTGGAATATTTTGACTGGACACCGTTCTTTATTTCATGGAGCCTGGCGGGTAAATTCCCGAAAATCCTTGAAGATGAAGTGGTGGGTGAAGCGGCGCGTGACTTGTATGAACAAGCTCAAGCCATGCTGAAAGACATCATCGAGAATAAACGTTTCGATGCGCGTGCGACGTTTAGTATTTATCCTGCAAACCGTGTAGCAGCAGATACAGTTGCTGTTGTGGATGAAACAGGCAATGTAACTCACAGTTTCGAACACTTACGTCAGCAGTCTGACAAAGTGACAGGTAAAGCGAACTACTCTCTGGCTGACTTTGTTGCACCAAAAGATGTGGCTCAGGATTACTTGGGCGGCTTTACGGTGTCGATCTTCGGTGCGGAAGAACTTTCGCAAGAATACAAAGCCAAAGGTGATGACTATAATGCAATTATGGTTCAAGCCTTGGGTGACCGTTTTGCCGAAGCTTTTGCAGAGCATTTACATCAACGTATTCGTAAAGAGTTCTGGGGTTATCAAGCAGACGAAGCTTTATCAAATGATGATTTGATCAAAGAGAAATATGTCGGCATTCGTCCTGCACCGGGCTACCCTGCTTGTCCTGAACATTCTGAAAAAGCGCCATTGTTTGACTGGTTAGGCACAACCGACAAGATTGGTACGTACTTAACGACAAGTTTTGCAATGTGGCCACCTTCATCAGTCAGCGGTTTCTATTATGCGAACCCTGAAACTGAATACTTTAACGTGGGTAAAATCTCTGGCGATCAGTTGGAAGATTATGCGAAGCGTAAAGGTTGGACGTTAGATGAAGCGAAACGTTGGTTAGCACCGAATTTGGATGATTCTGTGGTGTAATCCCCCTCGATCCCCCTTTTCCAAAGGGGGAAGAATCCATTCGTATCGAATAAAAAATCCCCCTCAATCGAGGGGATTTTTGTTTTTAATCTTTTAATCCCCCTAAATCCTGAGCCTGATCCTAGACAAAATAATGGACAGTACTTCCCTCTAAAGATAACGTAACGTTAACTTTGGAGATCCAAGAAATGG